>JAAAPH010000279.1 GCA_009908415.1 Bacteroidota bacterium | reverse complement strand
GTCTTCACCAACTTCTACGGCCTGCTCGATCATTACCACTCGTATCGCCTCGCGGATTGGGACCTGCCCGAGCGGTGGCAGGATGTGCCGGACGCCTTCGACATGAGCACGCCGCTGAACCTCGTCTCGACGAATGATATCACCGGCGGCAACTCGGGCTCGCCGCTCCTCAACCAGGACCTCGAAGTCGTCGGCCTCATCTTCGACAGTAACATCGAGGCGCTGCCGAACACGTACCTGTACACGGACCGCGCCGCCCGGGCGATTTCTGTGGATGGGCGCGGCATTCTGGAGGCGCTGGAGCACGTCTATCAGGCCGACCGCGTGGCCGTCGAGCTCACGAGCGGGCGGATGGTCCCTGGACAAGCCGCCGCCGAGCAGGTGGGCGAGGGCCGCCAGTAGGTCGGGCCCGTCCCCTCAGGAGCCGGCGAGCGCGCGAACGATGCGCGGCGTCACGTCGATCAGCGAGGTGGCATCCGCGAAGTGATGGGCGCCCTGCCCGTATGCGATGAGCGGTACGGGATGGCGCGTGTGGGTCGTACGGTCGCCGTCTTCGATATTCCCGTGGTCACTGGTGATCAGAAGCAGCTCGTTGTGCGGGTCCATCCGCTCCAGGATGGCTTTGAAGAAATGGTCGAGCGACTGCAGGATCGACGTCGGCGACTGGTCGATGCGGCGGTGACCCGCCTTGTCGGTCAGAAAGTATTCGAAGAGCGTCAGCGGGTAATCGCGGGCGAGGGTTACGAAGCGGCTCCCGGCCTCGGTTTCGGTGATGACCGGCACATCGTGGCCCAGTGGGGTCCAGCCTGCGCCGGTCAGATCGGCCGTGAGGGCGCGTCCGTCCCGTAGCGCGTCGAGGCTGCGGACGGGCACGTTGGCTTCCAGGCAGCACCGCGTGGTTACCGTCCACCGGCGCCGCTCCCGGGCGTAGTCGAAAAAGCGAGGGGGGTAGGCATTGGCAAAGGCCGGCACAGAGCGGCGGTCGAGCCGCTGAATCCTGGCAAAGAGGTTGTCCGAAGCAAGCGCCTCGTGGGTGGCCGAGTGGGGGAAGGGGCCGAAGTGCCGGCCCACGAGGGCCGCGCAATTGACGCCGGTGAGCAGTGTCGCTTGCCCGGTGCCGCTTTGCGGCAGCCCGTCGATCCCGAGCGTGGCGTCGATCGGCCGAAAGACGTGCGACGGCGTGGCGACGTGGGGAGCCTCCGCGGTCCACGCGTGCCCGTCCGCGAGTTGCACGAACGACGGGAGGGACGTGGTGGAAAACGGGTTCGCCGCGTGGGGCGGCCCCAGCCCGATACCGTCCACGAATACAAACAGAATGCGGGTCATGATGCAGAGGGGAAGGGGGCGTGCCGTGCGCAGCCCGCAAAGGGCACGTCGAGCGTAAAGCCGTTAATGTGGAACGATATTGGAGCGATGTACCGCAACGGGAATCCCGAAGCAAGGTTGCGCTTCCACGCGACCCGCCACATTTTACACCGTCGGATTACGCCGGAACGATACCCCCGGGGCTTGTGCGCTTCTGGCTCGAACGTTTCAAGGAATTTCTGTTCCCGCCCATCCCGCGGCCGGACGACTGCGCGCTGGTGCTAAGCGGCGGCGGCGCGCGGGCGGCCTACCAGGCCGGCGTCCTCCGCTACATCGCCGAAACGTTTCCCGACAAGGGCTTCCACATTATCACGGGCGTATCGGCCGGTGCCATCAACGCCGCTCAGTTGGCAAATCACACGGGCACGTTCGAGCAGGCGGCAAACCACCTCGTGCACAGCTGGACCAAGATCCGCACCGACAAGGTGTTCGAGGCCGAGTCCGGATTGAGCATGCTGTGGGGCCTCCTCCGACGGGGAAACGGTGCGGGGGCCTCCGGCGAGGAGATCACGACGCTGGACGTCCGGGGCACACACGGCCTCGTGGACACCACCCCGCTGTGGTCTTTTCTGGAGCAAGAGTTTCAGGCGCCGGATGGCGTCCTGTCCGGTATTGAGGTTAACCTCAATCGCAATCGCTTAAAAGCCGCGGCCGTCGTCACCACCAATTACGCGACGGGGCAGACGGTCACCTGGGTGCAAGGCAAAGACTTCGACCTCTGGGAGCGCCCCGACCGCATCAGCGTGAACACCACGCTGTCCGTCAACCATGTGATGGCGTCTACCTCCATCCCGCTCATCTTCCCGGCCGTGCGCATCGGCGACATGTGGTACGGCGATGGCGGCGTGCGGCTGGCCGCGCCACTCGCCCCGGCCGTCCATTTGGGGGCCGACCGCATCATGGCCATCTCCACGCGCTACAAGCAGTCCCGCGCCGAGGCCGACGCGCCCACGGTGCGGGGCTATCCGCCCGCCGCGCAGATCATGGGTATGCTGATGAATGCTATTTTTATGGATGCGCTCGATCAGGACGCCTTCACGCTGCAGCGCATCAACAAGCTGGTGGAGGATATGCCGCAGCGGCTCCGCCACGGCATGCGGCCCATTCAGCTCCTTCAGATCCGCCCCTCCGTGGACCTCGGGCGGCTGGCCAGCACGCGGGAGCCGTCGCTCCCCGGCGGACTCCGCTTCCTCACGAGCGGCCTCGGCACGGAGGAGACGCTCAGCCCGGACTGGCTCAGCGTGCTCCTCTTCGAGGAAGACTACGTGGCCCGCTTGCTAGAAATTGGGTACGAAGACGCCCACCATCAGCACGACGAGATCGTGAAATTCTTTGACGGTGTAGCGCCCTTCCGATAGCTGACCCCTCCGCGCTACTCGGCGTCCATGACGACTCGCAGTCCCACGAAGGCAGCCGGAGGGGAAGACTGGACCGCGGCCTGAGGGTCATGCACGGTCACGGCGGAGCTGTTCATCGGGCGGAGGGTGTCATCCTCCGCACGCGCCCACTCCGCTACGTTGCCGTCCAGGTCGAAGAGGAGCGGGGCCTGATCGTCGCCCGCATGACCGGGAGGGCGGCTCCCGACCGGCATGAGCACGTCATCCGGCGCGTGCGCGTGGAGGCGCGCCTGGATGCGCGGCATCTCGTCCGGCGTGGGGGTGTGGCCAACCCAATGGGTGAGGTTGTTCTCCGCCGAGCCGGCCGCTTGCCGCAGACGCTTCATCTCGTGTGCCGTCGGCAGGCGCACGTCAAGGCCGGTGTGCTGGCGCAGCCACGCTACGTAGGCCTCGGCGTGCTCCGCGGAGAGCCCATTGGCGGGATGATTGCCCGTGGTCGGGTCGACCGCGTAGTCGGCCTGAAACGCCTGATACTGCGCGCGGGTGACCTCGAAGCGACTCACCATCAGACTGTCGCCGAACTCCGCCATTTCGGGGACCAACGCGCCGTTGGTCATGACGCCGTACCGACCGCCGTGCTCGGCGATGGCCGATCGGCGCGCGAGGTACGCGAGCGGCGCGTCGTCCGGGATCGGACGCTCGGCGACACGCTCCTGCATCGATGTAGTGCCGAAGAGGTACGTGTCGAACCACTTGAGGTCTTCCTCCATCTTGCGCCGCTGGTGCGAGATCTCCCGGAGGCCGTGCGGCTCGCCGGGGTAGAGCAGGAAGCGCACGGGCGCGTGGCCCATCTGCTGCATGGCGCGGTAGAACTCCCACCCCTGCTGCGTGGGTACGGCCCGGTCCTCTTCGCCGTGGTGGATCAACGTCGGGGCGCGCACCTGATCGAGCTTAAAGAGCGGGCTCTTCTCGATGTAGTGGTCCAGGTGCTCCCAGGGCGGGCCGCGAAAGTACGAGTCGTCGAACCGAACGCCGAACGCGCAGTTGCCATAGTCCGAGATCCAGTTGACGTCCCCGGCGCCGGGCGCGGATACCTGGAAGAGATCGGGGTGCTCCACGGTGAGCTGGATCGCCAGGATGGCCCCGTTCGACCAGCCCATGACGCCGAGCGAGTCGCGGTCGACCAGCCCCCGGTCGACGAGATGCTCCACGCCGTTTACGATGTCGGGGATCTCCAACTCGTAATAGCGGCCTTTGATGGACTCAACGAACTCCAGCCCGTGATGGCCGGAGCCGTGGTAGTTCGGGCGGAAGACGAAGGCGCCGCGCTGCGCCCAGAGGCCGGGGAAGACGGTCCAGCTGAGGCGCCACACGTCGAGGTCCACGCCGCTGGGCCCGCCGTGGATGGCCGTCACGAGCGGGTACTGGCGCGACGGGTCGTAGTCGAGCGGATAGTACAGAATGCCGTTGACGGTGCGGCCTTCCGCCCCCGTCCATTCGATGACCTCGGCGCGCGGCATCGGACGCTCGTCGAGATACTGGTTGATCTCCACCCATTCCTCCACGTCGCGCACGGTCCCGCCCTCGTACGTGCCCACATGGTACGTTGGGAGGCGATCGGGGCGCGAATAGTCGAACACGACCGTTTCCCCATCGGGTCCCACGGCGATGGACGTGGCGTGGTGGAAGCGTTCGTCGGCGACGGGGGTGTGCGTCCAGCCGTCGCCCTGCCGCTGGTAGAAGCGCGGCGTCATGCGGGGGCCGTTGGCAATCTGCACGTGGATGCCGTCCTGCGTCACCGCATACCCCCCCGCGCCGATGCCGCGGTCGCCGGCGTCGAGGTCCACCTCCTGATACGAGCGGGTGGTGAGGTCGTAGTAGTAGAGGAGGCTGATGCCAGCGCCTTCGTGCTCGGGGTCGGATGCATACGCGTCGCGGGCGTAAAAGCCGTTCCCGTTGAGCGTCCACTGGAAGTCGCTGGGGTCGAAGTACTGTTCGGCAAAAATCTCGGTGCGCGTCCCGCGATTGAGGTCCAGCAGGTACTGGCGGGGTTGGTTGCGCGCGTCGGCATCCACGGGCGACGGGTCGACCGCGTACACTACAAAGCGCCCGGTCGGGTCGGCGGCAAACTCGGTAATCGGAAACGTATTGTCCGACACGCGCTCAACGGATTGGGACGCGGCTTGAGCCGTGAAGAGTCGTACCGGATGGTACAGGGTCGTGTCTTCGACGACGCGCGTGTGGTCCTGAGCTTCTTCCAGCGCGTCCTCGTGCTGCGTGTCGCGCTCTCGCGCGCTGAAGAGCACGTGCTCATCGTCGAGCCAGGCGAGGCCGCGGACGCCATTTTCCAACGCCGTGAGCGGAGCGGGGGCCCCGCCGCGCGGATCGAGCAGCCACACTTGGGCGCCGGAGGCGTCGTCGCTGGATGGATGGTCGCGGCTCGACAGGAAAGCGATGTGCTGCCCGTCGGGGCTCCACACCGGGTCGCGGTTGTCGCCCGATCGGGTGAGCCGCACTGTCGCGGGTTCATCGCCGCCGTGCGGGTTGGTGCGATAGGTCAGGTAGATATCCCGCTTGTAGCGGTCCGCTTCCAGGTCCGGGTAGCGTTTCGTCCACAGGATGCGGTTGCCGTCGGGATGAATGGACACGTCGGAGATCGAGGCTTGCTGCAAGACGTCCTCGACCGTCCAGGGAGACGACTGGGCGGCAGCCGACAGAGGAAGAAGCAGGAGCAGGGCGGCGAGGGCGAGAAGGCGAAACCGGGGGGACATGAACCGAGAGCGTGGATGACGAAGACGGCCGAACCGGTGTTAAGATACAAGCCGGCGCGCTTATCGTAAACGGGCCATCACGCAGCCGATCCAGAGGCATCGGCCGGCGGCTCATCGGTCAAGAAGGGGTAGAGGGCGTAGACGTTGAGGTCGTTCACCAGGTGCCCCTCCAGGGCGAGCGGTATATCGTGCGGCTCGGCATAGGCGAGTACGCAATGACTCAACGTCGGGTAGTCGAAGAACGAAACGGAGATCGTAACAAATCGATACGGCGATTCGATGACGAGGAGCGCCTCGTCCGTGACGTCGATCTGCTCGACGTCGGTCCAGCGGATGCGCATTTTGCGTCGCGCGCAGTCGTAGCCGACCACCCCTTCCGGCGAGACCTTGACGCACCAGATCGTCCGGGCGAGGTGACGGCGACGCCAGATTAATGCGCCGATGAGAAGCAAGCTGCCGGTGAGGAACCCCGCGACGCCAGGCGGCGAGAGGGCGCCGGCCCGGCCAACGAACAGGGCGGCGAGCGTGAGGAAGCCGATGCCGCACAGCAACACGTCCAGCCGGAACATCCGGTGCCGAATGGACCGCTGAATATGGCTGGCATCGAAAAGTGCGTAGTCGGTTGACATCATCGTTCGCCCCGAAGGGGGCAGGCGTGCTGTTTTCCTTCGTTTAGTGAATATCCTGCAAAGGAAGAAGATCCGTGCGGCCGACGGGGAGCGGCGGGCGCGTTATGGAAAGAGGGCCCAGCGTGTCTGATGGGCACCCGTCATCCTGAGATGTTCACATCGAAGCCCACCACATGCTGAGCCACGTCTGGAGTAGCGCCACGCACGGTGTCGACGCCCTCCCCATCGAGATTGAGACGAACGTCGACAGTGGCATGCCGCGGTACACCGTGGTCGGGCTGCCGCACGGTGCCGTCCGCGAAAGCCGCGATCGCATTTGGGCGGCGCTCAAGAACAACGGGTTGCCCGTGCCGCGCGGGGCCATCACCATCAACCTGGCCCCGGCCGATGTGCCCAAGGAGGGAGCGGCCTTCGACCTTCCGCTTGCCATCGGGCTCATCGCCGCCGCCGGGGACCACCTCGATCAGGAGCGACTCGACGAGTTCTGGCTCATGGGCGAGTTGGCCCTGGATGGCACGGTGCGGCCCGTCCGCGGCGTGCTGCCGATGGCCATGAAGGCACGGAGCAAGGGGCGGTGCGGGGTCGTGGTGCCGGCGGCCAACGCGGCCGAGGCGGCAATTGTGGAGGGCATGGTGGTGTACCCGGTGACGGCCCTGCGCGAGGCCTTCGCCCTCTTCGCCGATCCGGCATCGGACGAGGCGCCCGCGCCCTACGAGCGCGACACCAAGCAACTGTTCCGCGCGGCGCGCCAGGACACGCTCGACTTTATCGACGTGCGGGGGCAGGAAAACGTGAAGCGCGCCCTGGAGGTCGCCGCGGCGGGCGGACACAACGCCCTCATGGTGGGGCCGCCGGGCTCGGGCAAGACGATGCTCGCACGTCGCCTCCCCACGATTCTGCCGCCGCTCACCACGGACGAGGCCTTGGAGACGACGAAGATCCATTCGGTGAGCGGCAAGCTCAAGAGCGAGCACGGTATTGTGGTGCAGCGGCCGTTTCGCGCGCCGCACCACACGATCTCCGATGCGGGGCTGTGTGGCGGCGGTGCCCACCCCTCGCCCGGAGAGATCTCCCTCGCGCACAACGGGGTGCTCTTCCTGGACGAGCTGCCCGAGTTCCAGCGCCGCGTGCTGGAGGTCCTCCGCCAGCCGCTGGAGGAGGGCAGTATCACCATCAGCCGTGCGCAGTCCACCGTCGAGTATCCCGCGCGGTTCATGCTCGTAGCCAGCATGAATCCGTGCCCCTGCGGTCACCTCAACGATCCAAAGCGGGAGTGCGTCTGCGCGCCGGCCCATGTGCAGCGCTATCTGGCGCGCCTCAGCGGGCCGCTCATGGACCGGCTCGATCTGCACGTGGAGGTGACGCCCGTGCCGTTCGATGAGCTCGACGGGCCGCGACGCGGGGAGACCTCCCAGCAGGTGCGAAGCCGCGTCGTGCAGGCGCGGCAGCGACAGGCCGGGCGCTTTGCAGAGCACGCCGGGGTGTATTGCAACGCCCAGATGGGCTCCCGTCTTGTGCAGGCCCACTGCACGCTGGATTCCGGCAGTCGGCGCCTGCTCAAGATGGCTATCGAACGGATGGGGCTGAGTGCACGGGCCTACACGCGCATCCTAAAGGTGGCCCGCACGGTGGCCGATCTCGACGGGCGGGACGCCATCTGCAGCGAAGACGTCTCCGAGGCCATCCAATACCGCTCCCTCGACCGCGACTGGTGGCACGGGTGACGGCGAGGGAAGTGGAGAGAGGACGTGCCCGATTCCCCGTCTCCCCGATTCCCCGTCTTCCAAACGCGTGTCAGCGCATGGGGGCGGTCTGGCGTTCGGTGGCCATGAGGACGCGCAGGTTCAAGGCTTGGGCCACAGAGGCCACTGTGGCGAACTGACCCACGGTGGCATTGCGGTCGGCGCGGAGGACGAGGGCGGTGCGATTCCCCGCCGCCTCGCGCACGGCACTGAGCAACTGGGGCCCCTCCACACGGGTCTGGTCGACGTAATACGCCCCGTCGGCCGTGACGGCCACCGTGATGTACTGCGATTCGGTGGGGGCCGCCGACTCGGTGCGCGGCAGGTTCACGCGAATGCCCATCTGCGGGATGAAGCTCGACGTGAGCAGGAAGAAAATCAGCAGGAGCAACACGATGTCGGTCAGCCCCGCGAAGCTGAATCCGGTTTCCGGATCGCGTTTGGTGGAAAAGTCGAGTGGCATGGTCGGGGAGGGTTGCTAAGGAAGGACGACAGACAGACGCAGAAGCCACTACATACGATCCGAGGAGACGGGCTCTTGCAGCAGGTCGATAAAGTCGGTCGCGGACCGTTCCATGTCGTTAATGAGTCGCCGTATCCGGTTGAGCAGGTAGTTGTAAAAGATGAGCGCGATGATGCCGACGGCGAGGCCGGCCGCGGTGGTCAGGAGGGCTTCCCAGATGCCCCCGGCCAGGACGCTCGGGTTGACATTGCCCTGCAAGTTCTGGATGTCCTGAAAGGCCCGAATCATACCGATGACGGTGCCGAGGAAGCCGAGCATCGGGGCTACGCCCGAGATGCTGGCCAGCCAATCGGTGCGTTTCTCCAGCTCGAAGGCCTCGTACTTGCCGGCCGACTGCACGGCGTCCTGGATTTCAGAAATAGGCCGCCCGAGCCGCTCCAGCCCGCGCTTCAGAATCCGTGTGATCGGTTTGTCTTCGGAGTTGCAGTACGAGATGGCTCCCTGCACATCGCCCGCTCGCACGTACTGCCGCACGCGATCGGTGATGAGCTCAGGGTCGGTTTCTGCGCGGCGGATTTTGTAGAGCCGCTCCGCAAAGAGGTAGACCGCCAACACGGACAGCAGGAGCAGGGGAATCATCACCCATCCGCCCAGTGAGAGCATCTCAAGGACCGAGAGGGACTGAGCGTCAGCGGCCGCCTGGAGGGAGTCCGCCATGGCGGTGTCAACAGCTTGCAGAAGAAGCATCATGAGCGGGGGACATCAGAGAGTCTAGCGGGAAAGAACGAGTTAGGAGCCGGGTTGGATCTCAAGCGACCAGGCGTCGCCT
>JAAAPH010000014.1 GCA_009908415.1 Bacteroidota bacterium | reverse complement strand
TAGAGCGGCTGAGTGAGCTGGATGCCACGCTGCAACTGTTGCGCGATGTGGGCGCCCTGTAGGTCGCGGCCCGCGTCACTGGACGAGTTGAGTTGTGCCTGAACTAGACGTTCAAGAGCAAGTCGACGCGCGGACCAACGGGCGGTCGGCGGAGCCCCATCGGGTTTCGCGCGACCGCTCGTGGTCGTTGTGGGAAGGGGTGCGCGAGTGGTACCTCTGGGGCCCTGCGCTCTTCGTGGCCATCGGCGTGTTGATTCCGCTGGTTTACCTGGTCATCCGCGCCTTCGAGGCGGAGCCGGCGTACCTCGCGGAGCTGATTCTGCGGCCGCGCACGCTCTGGCTCCTTTGGAACACGGTAGCGCTCACGGGGGGCGTGCTGGTGGTAGCTACCGCCATCGCCTTCCCCTTGGCCTGGCTTACTGCGCGAACCGACCTGCGCGGCAAACGGCTCATCACGCTGCTCGCCGTGCTGCCGCTCGCCGTACCGGGGTATGTAATGGCGTACGTGCTGCTCGCCACGACGGGCGCGTATGGCACGCTCGCGCAGGTGGCGGGCCTCGTCGTGCCGCGCCTGAGCGGCTTCACCGGGGCCCTCATCGCGCTCAGCCTGTATACGTTCCCGTATCTGTTTCTGAACCTGCGGACGGCGCTGCTGGACCTCGACCCGGCGCTGGAGGAGTCGGCACGGGCGCTGGGGTACCGGCGCACCAAGGTGCTCCGGCGCGTCGTCCTTCCGCAGTTGCGCCCGGGCTTCTTGGCGGGCGGACTGCTCGTGGGTCTGCACGTGTTGGGCGACTTTGGCGTCGTCTCGCTCATGCGGTTCGAGACGTTTAGCTACGCGCTCTACCTGCAGTACACGGCGTCGTACGACCGGATTTACGCGGCCTGCCTCGCGCTCATGCTGCTCGTGCTGACGGCGACGGTGCTCTTTCTGGAGGCGCGGCTGCTGCGCGGGCTGCTGCTCCACCGCACGGGCAGCGGGACGAGCCGCCAGGCGCCGCCCATCGAGCTGGGCGCGTGGCGCTGGCCGAGCTACGCCTTCGTAGGCGGTGTGGCCTTTGTGTCAGTGGGCGTGCCGGTGCTCACAGTGGGCTACTGGATGGGGGCGAACCCGTCCCTCCCCTGGGCCGATTTGGGGCAAGCGTTGTGGGGCTCCGTGTCGGCCTCGGCGCCGGCGGCGCTGCTGGCCGGGGCGCTCGCGCTGCCGCTCGCGTACCTGAGCGTGCGGCGCCCCTCGCGCGGAACGAAGACGCTGGAGCGCGTCGCCTACTTCGGCTACGCCACGCCGCCGCTCGCCTTCGCGCTGGCGCTCGTTTTCTTCACGCTGCGCACCGTACCGCCGCTGTACCAGACGCTCGCGCTGCTCATCATCGCGTATGCGCTCCACTTCCTGGCCGAGGCCATCGGCCCCATCCGTACGGCGCTCTACCAGGCGCCGCCCCGGCTGGAGGAGGCGGCCCGCTCGCTCGGCCGCACGCCGCTGCAGGCCTTCTTCGCGGCCACCTTCCCGCTGCTCCGCAAGGGGCTGCTTGTGAGCGTGGCGCTCGTTTTTCTCTCGGCTATGAAAGAGCTGCCACTGACGTTTCTGCTCTCGCCCGTCGGCTTCGATGCGCTGGCGCTCACCGTGTGGAGCTATGCGAACGAGGCGCTGTTCGCTGGCGCCGCGCCGTTTGCGCTGGCCATCATGGCCGTGTCGGCCGCGTTTGTGGGGCTGCTGCTCATTCGTGAAAAGCGATGAAGGCCGAACGGAACGGCCCATCGATGGTTGAAACGACCCAGTGAATTTCTGAACGGCGTGCACGCCGGCGCGACCCGGCTCCTACGATGCGTACCATCCTTCAGGTAGACAAGCTGACGAAGCGTTTCGACCCCGAGGCGCCCCCCGTCGTTAACGACGTCAGCTTTGACGTGGAGGACGGCGAGATTTTCGCGTTGCTCGGCCCGAGCGGATGCGGAAAAACAACAACGCTCCGCTGCATCGCGGGCTTCGAGGCGGCCGACGCCGGCTCCATCGTGTTGCAGCAGCGGATGCTCACCGGTCCGGGGGTCCACGTGCCGCCGGAGCAGCGCGGCGTGGGGCTCGTCTTCCAGGACTTTGCGCTCTTTCCGCACCTCACCGTGCTGGAGAACGTGATGTTCGGCCTGCCCGAAAAGCCCAAGCCCGAGCGCGAGCAGCGGGCCCGCGAGGCGCTCAAGATGGTAGGCCTTGAGGGCTTCGGCGATCGCGTGCCGCACCACCTGTCGGGGGGGCAGCAGCAGCGCGTCGCGCTCGCCCGTACGCTCGCCCCGCAGCCCGGCCTCATCCTGCTCGACGAGCCGTTTTCCAACCTCGATGCGCTCCTGCGACAGGGCACGCGCCAGGAAGTGCGCACGCTGCTCAAGGAGCAAGGCATGAGCGCCGTCCTCGTCACGCACGACCAGGAGGAGGCGCTCTCGTTTGCGGACCGCATCGGCGTGATGCGCCACGGGCAGATCGAGCAGGTTGGCACCCCGGAGGCGGTCTACTATCAGCCGCGTACGCTCTTCGTCGCTCAGTTCTTGGGCCGAACGAATCTCCTGCTCTCACAGGCCGCCGGCTGCGAGGCGGACACCCCGCTCGGGCGCGTGTCGCTCAACCGGTCCGCTGAGGGCACCGTGCTTCTCTCGCTGCGCCCCGAGCACCTCACGCTGGAGGCGCCCGATCATGGCGTGGGGCCCGTGGGCGAAATCGTGGGGCGCGCGTTCAAAGGGCACGACATTACGTACGAGGTCGAGTGCGACGGGAGCCAGTACCTCGTCCACACGCACAACCGCATGCCGTACCATCCCGGCGACTCGGTCGCCATCCGTCCGTTGGAGTCGGCCGTCGTGCTCGAAAGCCGCACGACGCCACGCGATGTGCCTACGGGCGCGGTCGAACAAGTCGAAGGGTGATGCGCGCGCGTGCCCGACGGACGCTCGCATCGGGCATTGGAAAGTCGATCCGTGGGGCCGATCCGCCCCGTGCCGGCCTGCAAAAAAGTGAAAGACGCGATACCGAGAGAACAATCGGCAGGGCCGGCGCTTTTGATACGGCATGCAACCCGATAATGTCGCTACCACCTGCAGACATCGTCGCGGAACCACCCCGCCACAGCATTCCTCCACCAGTACGGTCTGCTATGAAAATCCTATCTACCCTCCTTAGTGTTGCGTCTCTTCTCCTCCTTTCCATCGCGCCCGCCTCTGCACAGACCGCCTCGTTTGGTGAGGTAACGGCTGAGCAAGGCGGTTTCGGCCGTGCCGTCGCCGTGCATAATAGCACGGTGCTCGTCGGCGAGTCGCGCAACGCGCACGCGCCCGGCATCGTGTATGCCTATGAGAAAGACGAAGCGGGCGAATGGGTCGAACGTGCCCGCATCCAGGCTGCCGACGGCGTCGTGGGCGATCGGTTTGGCGAGGCGCTGGCCGTGCACGGCGATCTGCTGCTCGTCGGCGCAGAGGCGCAGTATGACGATCGCGGCGCCGCCTACCTCTTCCAGCAGACCGACGCCGGCAACTGGTCGCAGATCGCCACGCTGGCAGCGCCCGACTCCGTGGAGGACGGCCGGTTTGGAAGCAGCGTCGCGCTCGGCGAGGGCATGGCGCTCGTCGGCACCTCGCGCCAAGACAACGAAACCGGCGCGGCATACGTCTTCCGCCAGACGGATGAGGGCATGTGGACCCGGGGGGCCATGCTCCTTGGCGGCGACGTAGAACCGGGTGACCGATTTGGTTCGACCTTGGCCCTTGACGGCGACTACGCGATGATCAGTGCGCCGCGCAAAGACGGCGGCACAGTGTACGCCTTCCAGCGCGACGCGCCCGGCGCGTGGATCGAGACGACAAAGCTCTCGGCAAACCGGCTGAGCGCCAGCGCGGTGTTCGGCGCCTCCATCAGCCTGCACGGCGACCACGCCCTCGTCGGCGCGCCGCGCGACGACGGCGGCATCGGCACGGTGCTGACGTACGAGCGCAATGCGGACGATGGCACGTGGGATGCCACCGGCCGCCTCGCCGCCTTCGACGGGCGGGAAGGTGGACTGTTCGGGGCTTCCCTCGCCTTCGATGGACAAGAAGCCTGGGTCGGCGCGCCCGGTGCATCCAGCGGGGCGGGCCGGCTGTACCTCTTTCACCGCGACGCCGACGCCGGCATGTGGCGCAGCGCGGAGAACGTGATGCCCATCGAGATGGAAACCGGCAACCGCTTCGGGGCGACTATCGCCGCCGCGGGCGGCATTGCCGTCACCGGCAACATCGGCGCCGACTACAACGCGGGCACGGCGACCGTCCTGGAGCGCGACGCGGACTCGGGCACGTGGACCGCGCAGTCGACCATCATGAGCAGCGGCGACGCCGGCCTCAGCGCCATTACGGGCAGTCAGGTGGACTGCACGGCCGGCCAGGCTGCCGACTTTGGCTGCCAGGGCGTCGACCTCGTCTCCTTCCTGCCGACCCAACAGATTGGTGGCGCACGCGGCGTGGGCCTCAACGACATCTGGGGCTGGACCGACCCGCAGACGGGCCGCGAGTACGCCCTCGTCGGGCGGATCGATGGCACCTCGTTCGTGGACGTCACGAACCCGTCGAATCCCGTCTACATCGGCGACCTGCCCATGACGGAGGGCGCCCGGGCCAACTCCTGGCGCGACGTCAAGGTGTACGAGAATCACGCGTACGTCGTGGCCGACAACGCCGGCAATCACGGCATGCAGGTGTTCGACCTGACGCAGCTCCGCGACTTCGACGGTACGCCGATGACGTTTGAGGAGACGGCGCTGTACGACCGCGTGACCAGCGCGCACAACGTTGTCATCAATACCGACACCGGCTTCGCGTACATCGTCGGCGCCGGCGGCGGCGGCGAGACGTGCGGCGGGGGCCTGCACATGGTCAACATCCAGAACCCGGCGCAGCCGGCATTCGCAGGCTGCTTCGCCGACCCGTCGACAGGACGGACGGGCACGGGCTACACGCACGACGCGCAGTGCGTCGTGTACGAGGGCCCGGATGCCGAACACCAGGGCAAAGAGATTTGCATCGGTGCGAACGAGACGGCCATCAGCATCGCTGATGTGACGGACAAGGAGAACCCGGTGGCGCTCTCCACGGGCTCCTACCCCGACCACGCATACGTGCATCAGGGCTGGCTGACGGAGGACCACCGCTACTTCCTCCAGAACGACGAACTCGATGAGATCAACGGCTCGGCCGACAGCACGCGGACGCTCATCTGGGACGTATCGGACCTCGACGATCCCCAGCTCGTCCGCGAGTTCTTCCTGAGCAATCCGGCGTCGGATCACAACCTGTACATCAAGGACGGGATGATGTACCAGTCCAACTACGTGAGCGGACTGCGCGTCCTCGACGTGAGCGACCCGACCAATCCGGTTGAGGTCGGTCACTTCGACACGGAGCCCTTCGGCGAGGATGCACCGGGCTTCGCGGGGTCGTGGAGCAACTACCCGTACTTCGACAGCGGCATCATCATCGTGAGCAGCATGGGCGAGGGGCTGTTTATCCTTCGCCCCCAGAAGCGCGACGTGTAGGACGTAATCCGTGATGCGTAATCCGTGATGCGTAAGGTTGGCTGCTCGTACGCAATACGCTTTGCGGGCCTGTGCATCGTGCACCCCCAGCAGTTTAGCGCTATGAATGCTACTCGTCTTCTTTTCGCTCTCTTGCTCGCCCTGGTCCTGCCCGTCGAGGCGGCGGCGCAGCCCACCGATGATACGCCGTACCTCTACGTCTGCAACCAGGGGGTGGCCACCGTGTCGGTCATCGACATGACGACGAACGCGGTCGCCACCACCATCGACCTGCAGGATCGGGGGTTTGCCGCGAACGCCAAGCCGCACCACGTCGTCGTGGAGCCGGACGGGTCGCACTGGTACGTGTCGCTCATCGGCGCGAACCGGGTCCTCAAGTTCAACCGCGCGAACGAGATCGTGGGCCAGGTCACGATGGAAGTGCCGGGCCTGCTCGCGCTCCACCCGACCGAGGACCTGTTGCTCGTCGGCCGGTCGATGAGCGCCGTGAACCCGCCCTCCAGCATCATGCTGGTTCAGCGCTCCGATATGACAATGCAGGGTGAGGTGGACACGTTCTTCCCACGCCCCCACGCGCTCGCCACGCGGCCCGCCGGCGACTACGCGTACGTCGCCAGCCTCGCCGAGAACCAGCTCATGGCCGTTCGGATGGACGCGGCGCGGTCGACGAACCTCGTGCGGCTCGGCGGCTCCACGCAGACGTTCGTCCAGTTCGCGGTCTCCCCGGATGGCACCACGATGGTGGCGACGGGGCAGGTCTCCGGGCAGGTCCTCGTGTTCGATCTGAGCGATCCGACCGCGCCCGTAGCCACCGACACCATCGCCGTCAACGCGGCGCCGTGGCACCCGGTCTTCTCGCCGGACGGCGAGCGCGTTTACTTCGGCAACAAGCGCGCGCACACCGTCACCGTGCTCGACATGACGACCCGGAGCGTCGACCGCGTGATTGAAGGTGAGGGTCTTGCTCAGCCGCACGGCACGGTCCTCTCCCCAGACGGCCGGTACCTGTACGTGTCGAACAACAACCGCAACGGCACCTACCAGCCGACTCAGGCGTCGAGCGCCTCCGACCCGCTGGGCACGATCACGGTGATCGACACGGAGACGGGTACCATCGAGGCGGTGATCCCGGTCGGCCCGTACCCGACAGGCATCGGCACGCGCGCGGCGTGGTAGTGCGGGATATGAGACGAGGAGTCGAAGAGACGACGATCGGCTCTTCCTATCTCCGATTCCCCGTCTCCTCGATGCCCCGCCTCTCCGATTCCTTCCTCGTTTCGTCATCGCAGCCTCGACATGCTCGACCGTCACCGTTCGCTTTTGCCCATCACGCTGCTCGTGGCGGTGCTCGCCATCGCGGGGTGCAGCGGGTCGCGCTCGGTGCAGCAGCCGGCAGAGGATGACGCAGCCGGCGATCGGTTCGTGCGCGACGTGACGCCGTTCGCTGTGCGCACGGCCGACGGCACGCCGTATGATCATCCGTTTCTGGGCGGCCTCAACGTGCCGCGGCCTCAGTTCGTCGACATCGATGGCGACGGCGATGCAGACCTGTTCGTGCAGGAGCGGACCGACGAGGTCATGTTCTTCGAGAACACGGGCTCGCCCGGCGCCCCCGAATTGACGTGGCGGACGGATCGATACCGCGACCTGTCGGTGGGCGAGTGGTTTCGCTTTGCCGATATGGACCAGGACGGCGACCCGGACCTGCTGGCCGAAGAGCCGTTCAGCCACATCCGCTACTACCGCAACACGGGCACCGCGGCGCAGCCCCGCTTCGAGCTGGCCACCGACACGCTCCGCACGGCAACCGGCGAGCCGATCTTTTCCGACCGGCAAAACATCCCAAACGTCACCGACATCGACTGCGATGACCGGCTCGATCTGTTCATCGGCCGGCTGGACGGCACCGTGATGCGCTACGAAGCCGCGGAGGAAGCCGCTGCCAGCGACGTGCCCCGCTTCGAGCTCGTCACCGAGCGGTTCGAGGACATCGAGATCGTGGGCCAGATCGGCACGATGCACGGCGCCAACACGCTCACCTTTGCCGACGTCGACAGCGACGGGGACCAGGATCTCTTCTGGGGCGACTTCTTCGAGCCCAGCCTGTTGCTCATCGAAAACACGGGCTCGTGCGAAAGCCCGCAGCTGCAGTCCGAGCCGCGCCCGTTCCCGCTGTCGGATCCCATCAGCACGAGCGGCTACAACGCGCCGACGCTGGCCGACTGGGGGCAGGATGGCGACCTCGACCTGTTCGTGGGCGTGCTCGGCGGGGCGTACAGCGCCAACACCACGCTGGCCGACAACTTCCACTTTTACGAGCGCAGCGCCGACGGCGCCTTCCGCCACCAGACCGCGCGGTTTGTGCACAGCATCGACGTGGGCAGCGAGAGCATCCCCGCCGCGGGCGACCTCGATGGCGACGGCGACACCGACCTGCTGCTGGCGAATAAGATCGACCCGGACAGCACGAGCACGTCGCTCGTCTACCGGTTCGAGAACCAGGGGGCGCCCGGTCAGCCCGACTTCCAGCAGACCGGCCTGCTCGATCTGCCCGAGGGCTATCACTACGCGCCGGCGCTCGGCGACCTCAACGGCGACGGCCGGGCCGATCTGCTGCTCGGCACGTGGAAGGGCGACATCGCCTACTACCGGAGTACGGCCGACGGCGGCTTCGAGGCCGTGAACCGCCAGTTTGTGTCGCTGTCGCGCGCGAGCAATAGCACGCCTACGCTCGGCGACCTGGACGGCGACGGCGATCTCGACCTGGTCGTGGGCGAGGCCGGGGGCACGCTCCACGCCTTCCGCAACACGGGCACGCCGCAGGAGCCGCAGTTCACGCGCGTCCCGGAGGCGCTGAGCGACGTCGACGTGGGCCACCGGAGCGCGCCCCATCTCGGCGATCTGGATGGTGACGGGCGGCTCGACCTCGTCGTCGGCTCGCGGGATCAGGGCCTCGCGCTATATCGCAGCACGGCGTCGTCGCCGTTCGCCTTCGCACCGGCCGGTGCGCTGCCGGTCGACGCGCCCCGCCTCGCCACCCCCGTCCTTGGCGACTGGGACGGCGATGGCGATGCCGACCTCATGATAGGCAGCACGAGCGGCGGACTGCGGTACGTTGAGCGGCGATAGTCGGGGAAGAGATCAGGCATCCGGTGGCAGCTCGTCTACGATGCGCCGGAGATTCTTCTTGTCGCGCGGGAAGTCCTCGTGGATGGCCCGCCAGACAATGTCGAGGTCAACGGCAAAATAGCCGTGGATAAGGATGTCCCGCATGCCTGCCATGTCGGTCCACGGAACCTCCGGGTAGCGCTCGCGGAGCGCCGGGTCGAGCTGTTTGGTCGCCTCACCAACGATTTCAAAGACGCGCTGCAGGGCATATTGCTTTTCAAGATCGCCTTCGAGGTCCTCGAATCGCACACCGTCCACGAAGCGCTCGGCCGCCTCCATGGCCCGGAGAATATCCAGAACGTACTGGCGTTGGCTTCGCATCAGAGATATTGGACCTCGCGGCGAATGTTGTCGGCGGCGGGGCCTTCTCTGAGGGCCGAGGGCATCCCCAAATCGACGTCTCGCTCCAGCAGGTCCTCCAGGTAGCGCTTCAAATTAACGAATTCGTAGAGCGTCGGGGTTTCGGAGAAGGTGACGAGCAGGTCGACG
>JAAAPH010000505.1 GCA_009908415.1 Bacteroidota bacterium | reverse complement strand
TGCACGTGGTACATATTGCGATCGTTCTTGACGTCATGTATCAGTTCAACGGCCCTTCTTCCTCCACCGGAGACAAATCGAAATGCGGGATCTTCGTCGGATTGGCAGTCACGTCCGAGGAGATGCTGCATCGAGCTCAGGATGACCGGTTGGGTGCTGACGTCATCACGGCTGCTCGGACTCCTACCGACGCTTTTCTCCGCTTAACCGCAATTATGCTGCCAACGCCCGAAGCACCGCCAACTGCCGCTGCCTATGCCCCTGTTCCACCCGCTTCCACCGAGCCTTTCCCGCCCGAGGACAACCACAGGGGCGCTGCTACCTGAGCAACACCAGCCGCTCAGTGGCATCAATGTCGGGACCGAGTAGCCGGAGCATATACACCCCACTCGGGAGCGCCTGTCCGTCGACCTCCACCGTCTCCATGGTCTCCGCCGCCGGCACGCCCGTGTAGACCACCTTCACGGCCTGTCCAAGCATGTTGTAAAGCAGCAACCGCACAGGAGCGGGCTTCTTCACGGCGAACCGTACGGTTGCTGTGGACCGGAAGGGGTTGGGATAGGCGGGCTCCAGGACGAACGGCGTCGTGAGGCCACGCTGTATCTCCACCTCCCTGCTGTACGTGGCCGCGCCGTCGGTGTCGATTTGCTTCAAGCGGAAGATGTGGCGTGCCGGCGCGACGTCTTTCACGCGGTACGTGTACTGGTTGCGCTCTATCGACGTCCCGCTTCCCGCTACAAATCCGCGGGTCTTGAAGGGGCCATTGCCCGCCGCATGTTCGACCTCGAACCCTGCGTTGTTGGTTTCGCTGGCCGTCTCCCACGCAAGCAGTACGTCGGCGCCGGACGTGCGCGCGGTGAAGGCAACAAGCTCAACGGGCAAGACGGCATCATCGAGCGCCAGCGTGCGTATCGATCCGGCGTTTGGGGCGGCTTCATCGACGTACGGCCCGCCCGCCACAAGGTCCACGGCGCCGTAGCCGGGGGCACTACCCGGAAGCGCGACGCCAAACCCAAGCATGTCGTTCGCCGCCAAGCCAGTCACGCCATCGTCGGGGGTGGCCACCCGCGCGGCCACGTCGATGGCACCATCGGGGGTAAGCGTGAGGCCCCACACGCCCCCCGTGGCTTCGTCGCCCAGCCCCGCGGCGCCAGCGGCTACGGTTGTCGGAACGGTTGCCCCTTCGAGAGGCGTCGCGAGCGCCCCTCCAAACCAGTCATTATCAGCAAGCAGACCAGCCAGGGGCGTGCCGGGAGCGTCATCCAAAAACGCAGACTCGACGACCTGTCCATCCGGGTTGAGGGAAAGAACGTACAAGCGTCCGCGGTTCAGGCCGCCGTTGGGCTCTGCAAACGGTGCCCCGGCAAGGACGTCGGCGGTGCCGTCTCCGTCGAGGTCTCCGGGCGCCGCCACCGCAAATCCGAAGTGGTCATACGGCGCGAGGCCGGCAATGCCTCCGCCGGCCGCTGCTCCCTCTGTGTCGGAGATGGACCGGACCTGGGCAATCGTGCCGTCCGGGTTCAGCGAGAGCAGGTGCACGGCGCCGGTATCGGGGCGATCTGTCGCCCCATCGGTACCGGGCGCCCCCACGGCAAGCTCCTCGGTCCCATCGCCGTCCAGGTCACCAAGCGCGGCCACCGAGCGGCCAAACAGGTCGGCCGAAGCCAGCTGTCCATCGAGAGCTGGACGGGTTGCGCTCAGCTTAACGGCGGCCGAGACGGTGCCGTCGCTGTCGAGCCGAAGCAGCCACACGGCACCGCTGGAAAGGGTACCGTTTTCCCCTACGCCCGGAGCCCCGACGGCCAGCGTGTAGTTGAGTGCGCCCTTCAACAGCGCCACCGAGCTGCCGAATGCATCGCCCGCCTGGATGGCACCTGGAGCCAGCGCCTGCGTGGTGGCGTCAATGCGCCGCCGTGACGCGACCGATCCATCGGCAGCCATGAAGAGCAGGTACAGGGCGCCGGCATTGCTTCCGCCTTCGTCGCTGCCCGGCGCGCCTACACCGTAGTCGCCAATGCCGTCGCCGTTGAGGTCACCCAGGGCCGTGACCGCGGCCCCGAAGTGATCGCTGGCTACGTCGTGGCTGATGATCGTTTCGTCCTGCACGACCTGCGCGGAGGCGGGCTGCATCAAGACGAAGGCGGCCATTCCCCCAAGGGTGGCTCCCAACGACAAGACTTGCATCCATCTACGTTGCATTGGCCTGCACGGATAGACCCGAGAATATTAGCTACGCGAGGGATAAACCCCCTCGAGCGCGATGCAGAAACGGACGACCTGGTAGGGCGGCATATTCGCATGCGGCTGATTGCCGCCCGTAGCATTCACCGTCGTGGACGCCGTGCCGGGGACCGCGCCATCCGCTTGCGCCGGGTCGGCGTATTGGGGGACGCCGGAGGCCGGGCGCGCAGGGATGTTGCTGTTGGGGCTGGCGGCCGGCCCCGTCGCGTCTGACGAGGGCACCTCGACCGTCGTCTGGGCGGTGTGGGCGTGCGACGGCATCTGCAACGGCGTCAGCGTGACGGCCTCCGCGCCGGATTTCTGGCCCTGCGAGCGAACCGATAGCCCCGGCCCTTGGCCGACGTGCATCGGGAAGCGGCTCCGCAAGTCCGGCAGGGCGAACGTTGTGCGTCCATCCCCGCCGTAGATGGTGCCCAGCAGCGAAAAGAGCGCCTGATAGGTCGAAATGGGAAGCAGCTGACCATCACACGTCGCCCACCCCCGAGGGGCAAAATTGAACCCGACCATCATGATCGCCCCGAGGAGGGGATCAGCACTCAGAGGCGTTTTGCGCAGCATCCGGCCCTGCGCGTCCACCACAGTGCCCGGCGTAATCCCGTGCATCTGGGCGCGCTCCTCCGCCTCGGCCCGAGCTGCATCGGGCATGAGCACGCCGGCTCCCACGGCTGCCCCACTGAGTCCGCCGATGAAGCGGCGCCGTGAGACGCGGGGATAGTCCGTTTCTTCGGTTTGAAAGAAGCCGCGCAACTTTTGGAGCCAAGCCATGCCATTCAAAGAGTTCGGTGGTAGACGGATCGGGGTCGACCTGATAAAGCAGGCCCGTTCTATGCAGGGCCCGGCGCCTCATCCGAAGCGGGCTACCCTCAGCGGACGACCCGGACGGCGATACGAGACCGGGCGAGATGCAGTATACAAAGCCCGAACGCGAAAAACCCGGCGGGTGCTTTTGGCGCGCGGAGGCTCCACCGAGGCGAGCGATCGGACGGCACGGCGAGCAGGCTGTTTCACAGCACAGGCGCATCGTGCGCGGCCCGTCTCCCGCCGTGGAGCCCCTAATCCTCTGGAAGCCGCTCAAGGGCGATCCGAGCCCTCTGCTCCAGCGCTCGGTAATAGTCGAAAGGCGTGTCCCAATTGAGCGCGGTCCGGTAGGCTTGAGTGGCAGCTTGCGTTTTGCCCTGGTCGGCGTACATCTCGGCCATGTACAACTGGGCCCACGGCCCCCATTCTGCCTCGTCCGATCCTGGATGCTGGATCGCATACTGGTAGGCCGGATGCGCCCGTTCGTACTCGCCCTGCACATGGTACAGCCGGCCGAGGTAAAAGGCCGCGCGGGCGCGGTGGACGGAACCGGTCGGCGCCTCATGAAAGGCACTGCGCAGCATCCGTTCGGCCTTGTCGTGTTGGCGGCTGAGGAACGCATTTTCAGCCCGAATCAGCCGCTTCTCCCGTGCCGTCATGGGATGTTCAATCCGAACCTGAGCGCGACGCGCGGCCACAAGGTCATTGTCGAAGTCGCGGGCTGCTTCCACGTCCTGATAGACGCGGACGGCTTCCGCCCGACGGCCCTGCATCTCAAGCGCCAGGCCCAGCCGATAGTAGCCCATGGCCCGAAGAGCCGGTCCGTCGTGGCGCCGCAGGTAGCGGCGATAGGCAACCTCAGCGGCAGCAAACTTGTTCTGCACGAACTGGGCCTCGCCAAGGTAGTAGTCGAGATAGTCGATGTAGAAATAGGATGGGGTTTGCTGCTTTTCAACCCCCGCCTTGAGCACCGCTTCGGCCCGTTGGGCTTCCCGGTTCGTGTAGAGCGCGTACCCAAACAGGTGCGTGTAGAGTAGACTCTCGGGGTCCTGTTCGTACAGACGGGCGAGCCGATCCCTCCCCTGCGGCACGCGATCGCGCAGCATGATATCGGCCAGCGCAATGCTCATGTGCGCCAGTTCCTGGTTGAAGCGGCTATGTGCAGCCGCATGCTTCAGTTCGCGAAGGCCCTGCTCGGCAGTGCCGCCAAAGCCGAGGATGCTGAGCAACCTGCGATAGCCCGCCGGCAGAGACGCCACGGTCAGATGCAAGAGGCCCATGCCCATGTAGGCCTCGGGGAAGCCCGGAGCATCCTGGACGAGTGCCTCGAACCCGTTATAGGCCGACCGGGCCGCCATTGCAGCCCGAATATACTGCTGCAGCTTGCCCGCGGCAATGGTGCGCTGCAGATCGCTTGTGGCCTCCATCTGACGCCGCCAGGGCGAAGGCGGCCGCTCGTCCAGGAGACTTTCCAGCGAGTCCGCCCGCACCAAAAACGTCTCAAAGTGCGCCGGATCGTCGGTCACCAGCCCCTTGAAAAGGGCCACCGTCGACAACTGATACAAAGCGGCGGCCTGACCGTCCGGCTGGCGCTGAAGGCGGCGAAAGGTGGCCTGGGCCGCTGCCATCCGAAACGCAAACAGATGGCGCCGCCCCTGTTCAAGGAGCGCCTCGGAGGCATCGGATTGCAGAAACATAGGGCGCGCCTCGCTTGTGGGCGTCGCCGGTGCGTTTGCGGCGAGCAGGCCCACAAGCCCCATCACAAGAACGTAGGATGCAGCGCGCATTGGATGTATCCCCCGAAGGCCCCTTGGGGGCCGTGACCGCCGGGCTCAATGAGAAGAAAATACGAGCTACGGCCGCTGATAATCTTATGATGCCGGCTGGTCCGTCTCGTGGAGCGTCTCACGCACCGTAGCAGTGCTGACCGCCCCGTCTCCGTCAGGAGCCAGTTGCAGCTTATCCTCGGAAGCAGCGATGACCGAAGCGACCATCGCGTCGCCCGTAATGTTGTTCGTGGTACGCAGCATGTCGAGCGGTCGGTCGACCCCCAAGATGAGCGCAATCCCAGCCGCCGGCACGCCCACGGCCTCAAGGATCACGACGAGCATCACAATGCCCGCGCTCGGGACGGCCGCCGTTCCGATGGAGGCCAGTACGGCGGTGAGCACAATCGTGAGCTGTCCAGCGAACCCAATCTCCATTCCGATCACCTGCGCGATGAAGACCGCCGCAACGCCCTGATAGAGCGCTGTTCCATCCATGTTGATCGTAGCGCCGAGCGGAAGCACGAACGAGGAGACCTCCTCGGACACCCCCAGGTTCTTCTCCGCGCACTCCATCGTGACCGGCAGCGTCGCCCCGCTCGACGACGTGGAGAAGGCGACGAGCTGCGCCGGCGCAATACCCGCAAAGAAGTCGTTGAGGGAACGCGGCGTGAAGAGCTTCAAGAACGTGGGATACACCACGAAGACCATGATCGCCAAGCCCAAGACAACCACGGCACAGTAAAAGCCTAGTGCGTAGATCACCTCTAGAATCTGCCCCGGACTGTCGCCCGCAATCGACGTAATGGCATCTGCCAGCAAGCCGAAGACGCCGATCGGGGCCATCAGCATAATGATTTCGACGAGTTTGATGACCAACGCATTCAACCCATCAAAGAAGTCGAGCAACGGCTGCGCCTTCTCCCGGGGTATCATGAGTAGGCCGATCCCCAGGAAAATGGCAACGAACACGACCTGCAACATATTGCCGTTGTCGGAGGCCGAGTTGAAGAAGTTGGCCGGGACCATGTCGACGAGCGGCTGGAGCGGACCTCGCTCCGCGGCTTCCTGCGCAAACTGCTCCCGCTCCTCGACGTCGCCGCTGTACGTCTGTTCGAGCCGCTGCTGCATCTCCTCCGGCACGGCCTGTCCCGGCTGAAACGTGTTGACCAGAGTGAGCCCCACGACGAGGGCAATCGTGGTGGTGAGGATGTAGATCCCGAGCGTCTTCCCCCCAATCCGGGAGAGCTTCTTCAAGTCCGAGAGCGATGCTACCCCCACGATGAGCGAGGCGATGATCAGGGGGACCGCGATCAGCTTGAGGAGGTTGAGGAAGATGGTGCCAAAGGGCGCCACCCAGTTGGTGGTAAACTGAGTCCATCCCTGCGCGGCCGCCACAACGCCGTAGATCAGGCCAAGGATCAGGCCGATGATGATTTGCCAGTGTAATTTTTTGTACCAGGGCATAAAACGCGGTGGGGCTATCTGAGGACTGAAGGTGGATTGGGACCGATCTGGCCCCGGGTGGCACCCCTAAAGATAATAGAGGGATCCCCCTGTGCACAAGCGGCTCACAAATAATCCGTTCACGAGTTAGCCGCTCACGAGGTGAAGCTCTTGCGCTCGCCCCGCGCGACGCTCCGCTGCGGTCGACGCGGGCCCTATCCGACGAGCATCGCCACGCCTGCCCCGCCAATTAGCGCGCCCACCCCGGTGCAGAGCCAGTTGACGCGGTCGTTCGTGATCCATCGCCATCCGCGTTGCAAAGGCCCCACCGGCCGCTCGGTCAACCCGCCCGCCGGGGCTTGGTACTGCGCCTGCATCGTGGCGCCGACCACGCTATCCGCCAACGCGCCGGCGGCCCCAGCTCCGATGAGGAGAGCGAGGGCTGCGCCGCTTCCGAACGCGCCGAACCACTCGGGCGCGACCGCCCATGCGCTCAGGACTACCGAGGCGGCTCCCGCCAGGGCGGCTCCGGTACCAAGGACCGACACCGCCCCGGATGTCCCCGATGGGACCACGGTGCCGTCGGTGATCCGGCGCGGGGGCCGAGACGAGAGCGCCCCCACCTCCGTAGCCCACGTGTCGGCCGCGGCGGCCGCAAACGCCCCGAGAAACCCTCCGTACAACAGCGGGCTGGGGGCCACGGCGTGCAGTATCAGCAAGCCGCCGCCGATGGCACCATTGGCATAGACCTGCCCCGCGTCGCGTACGGCCCCTTTTTCACTGCGGGACGATGCGGGGCGTTTACGGCCCGTCCCGATGCGGGAAAGCGCACTTGAGAGGCCGAAGAAGACCAAGGCGGGCACGGCCCATTGGACCCCGCCCAGCCCGATCAGCGCAGCGGCCAGAAGACCGCCCGCTACTGCTCCAGAGGGGCTGAGCAGGCGCGCACGCCATGTCCCCCAGGTAAAGACGACGCCGGAAGCTGCTCCGAGCAGCAGGCGGTTCAGCCGGTGGGGCTCCATATCCCACACGATGAGAGGAATCATCGCTGCGAGCACGACGAACAAGTTATCCCATCCTCGGCCTCCAAGCGCTTCGGCCATCGTCGTCACGAAGGCGACCACCAGGCTGATCCCGGCCACCGCCAGCGCCGTGCTCGTAACCTGCCCAGCGTGCATCCAGGCCAGCAGCGTGAGCGCACACACGCCCCAGGCGCTCACGGCAAAAGCCGCGCTGCCAGCCCACGAACGGTACGCCTGACCCAGCTGCACATGCTGGCCTTGCTTCTCGCCAATCCAGGCCGCCAGCGGGTCAGAGAGGGCCAGGATGAGAAAAGCAGCCTGCAAGGCGAATCGATGATCGCTCCCCTCGCGCCAGCCAAGAAGGAGTGCGGGAAAGAGCGCCAGCGGAAACGTCACGGTGCCCACACTGCGCGGCCGGGCGTGGTGGATGCCCGGCCACCACCGGCGCCACCGGGCGATGCCATTGGCTATCACGAAAAGGCCGGCCAGCACATACACCGGCCCCGGCGAGGCAAAGATAAACGGCGTGGCGGCCACAAAGAGACCGACGCCCGCGTGCACGACGCGACGTGACATAGCCGGTCGGGCCCCTCCGCGGCGCAGGCCTTCTCCGACCCCCACGAGCGCGAGCAACGCGATGAGCGCAGCAAACAACCGGACCGCCTCGTTTATCATTGCGTTGATCTCGTTCAGGAAAATCGACAGAACGCCTTGCGGCCTCAGCCCGGGCCTAACGGCTGCAAACGCAAAAGGGGCTCCCGTTTTCAACAAACAGGAGCCCCTTCAAGCTAGACGATCTACGGCCTAGGGAGATTACCGGAATGAAATCAGCAGCGAGAAGCGCAGCGTGTTGGCCAACGGACTATTCTCCTCGGCGTACAGGTACGAGATATCGACACCAATGATGTTGTAGCGGAGGCCGGCCCCAAACGTCAAAAACTGGCGGTCGCCGTTCTGGGGGTTCTCGTAGAAGTAGCCAGTTCGCAGCGCGAAGAGGTCGTTGTACCAGTATTCCAGGCCGGCGCCCATCGTGAACTGTTGCAGCAATCCAAGCGAGGCGGCCTGATTGTCCGGGTTAATGACACCGGCTTGCGACCCCCACGAAGTGAAGATGGCTTTGTAAAACGGATCCGGATTGATCACGGTGGTGGTGTCACCGTTCTCAACGCGTGTGCTGGAGTTCACGTTGACGAGCGTCTTGTTCATATCGCCGGTGAGGGTCAGCGAGTTGTACTCGTCAAAGTCCACCGTAAAGGCCGTCCCAAAGCGCAGGTTAGTGGGCAGCGGCTCATCGGCATCGGTGTAGGTGATGGTGGGCCCCATGTTGGCGAGGTTGGCGCCAAAAGAGAGCGTGCCATCGGCTCCACCGAGTGCGAAGGGGGCCGTGCGATAGAGCGCGGCGAGATCAAACGCGGCGGAGAAACCCGTGCCGCTGCTCACCTCATCGGTGGACGGCGACAGGTTCGAGTAGATGGCGCGTACGCCCGTGCCGAAGGCGAAGCGTTCCGAAAGCTTGACCCCATAGGAGATGCCGCCCGCGAAGTCATAGGAGCGGAATACGCCTTGAAACCCATTATCCCCCGGTCCGTCCCGACGCTCACTCTCGCCCAGATTCAGGAAGGTGACGTGCCCGCCGAAGGTACCGATTCCCGGCTGATGATACGTACCGACCAGGTACTCGTAGAACAGATCGGCGTTAAACTGGGGCAGCCAATTCGCATGCGTGAGGCCAATCTCCGTGTTTTGTTGGAACGCCAAGCCGGCCGGGTTCCAAAACGTCGCGTTGGCGTTATCTGCCAGGGCCACGCCGGAGTTCCCCATGCCTGCAGCGCGACTGTCGGGCGCAATTTGAAGGAAAGGAACCGCGGTTTGAGCGACCTGCGCTTGCGCTTCAACGACAAATCCGGAAAATGCAACAAGCCAAACGGTGAGTGCGAGCGCC
>JAAAPH010000468.1 GCA_009908415.1 Bacteroidota bacterium | reverse complement strand
CTGCGGGATGGGAAAGACCTCGTTTTTATCCGGCGTGAAGTCCCCGCCCGCGAGGTTGTCACCCGGGGCGTCCGTGGTGACCTCGTAGTTGTAGTAGCTGTCGAGTTGGCTGTCGGCGATGCCCCAGCGCGCGATGTCGTAAAAGCGGTGCCCCTCCATGCCCAGTTCGAGCATACGCTCGTACCGGATCTTCTGCAGGGCATCCTGCTGTCCGGCGAAGGCGTTGTACGGCTGCACGTTGTAGTTCGGCAGCTGGTACTCGTTCCAGTTGGAGAGATCGCCCGGGTCATCTCCGTCCTCCCCGATAAAGACGAACGTGGAATTGCGGTCGGTGCGAACCACCCAGTCGTACTGGCTCGGCTCGGTCGCTAGCATAGCGGACTCGCTGTCGACCACGGCCAGCGCGAAGGCCTCGTTGAGGCTGTTGGTCACGGCGTCGCCCTGAGCCCGTTCGCGCACGCGGTTTACGTACGAGCGGCCCAGGTCACCTTGATTGAGTTCGGCCTTGGCCTCGGCGGCCATCAACAGCACGTCAGCAAATCGGATGATTTCGTAGTTCACGGCCGATCCCGTAGCGCCCCACGCGTTGTTGGCCCCAAACTGGTCGCGGTTCGCGCGCCGATATACGTGCTTCTTCGGCGAGTACGGCCCCCCCGTCGCCTGCTCGCGAATCCACAGGTTGCCGGGGTGCGGCCCCCAGTCGAGATACGGCACGCCGCGCCGGCCCACGGTCCAGTCGAGGCGCGGATCGAGGGTCTGCGTACCCAGCGTAAACGGCTGATTGGCGGCAACGCCCTGATCGCTCTTCACCGGGGTGCCCACGGAGCGGGGGTCGTCCTCATCCATGTTGGCGGGATGGCCCTGGGCGTCGACGCGGAACGCGTTCACAAACCACTGGGACGGCTGGAAGAAGCCGCAGCAGATAAACGGACTGGCGCCCCCGTGCGGGTAGTTCAGCACGGACCCGCCGCGGGCGTTCCCAATGGCCCCGGACCCATCCGGACCGGTATTCTGGATAGCGAAGATCGAGCCGCTGTTGTTCTCCGTGGCCGGGTTGAACATGTCCTGGTATTTCGGCGTCAACGCGAGGGCCTCGCCTTTCGCGTTATTCCCCATATTGATCACCGCTTCGAGCTCAGCGAGGGCCTCCTGCCACTTCTCCTGGTACAGGTATGTCTTGCCCAGGTACGCTTGCGCGGCCCACCGGTACGCCCGGCCCACGTCGGAGGGAGTGTTCGGAAGGTTCTCCTTCGCAAACTGGAAGTCCTGCTCGATCTTCGCCCAGACGTCCGGCGCGTTCTCTCCGGTGTTCGGCTGATTGAAGTTTTCGGTCGTATCGCTGACCCAGGGTACATTGCCGAAGTTGCGCTTCAGGTCGAAGTAGAAGTGCCCGCGCAGGAACCGCGCCTCGGCCTCAATACGGGTCCGCTCCGACTCGCTGACCTCCGCCTCGTCGACGAGGCGGAGGGCGTTGTTCGCCCGAGAGATGCCCTCGAAGAGCGCTTTCCACTTCGTATTAAAATATCCGACGGACGGGTCGTGCTGCATCTGCGCAATGGTCAGCACGACGCCCTGGTCGCCACTCTCGCTGCCCTTATAGGCCTCGCCACCGGCGACCGACCCGTAGACCCAGTTGTCCTGCGAACTCTCCCAAGCCGCCCCGCCTCCAATCGACGCGGTAAAGTCCGCCTTGGCCTGCTGGTTGAGCGCGGCATACGCCGAAATCAGGACCGTCTCGATGCCGCCTTCCTTGTTGGTCAGCGTCTCTGAACTGACAGCGCCCCGGGCCGGGCGGTCCAGAAAGTTGCCGTTGACGAGATCGCAGGACGCGAAAACAAGCCCGCAGGCAAGGAGGAGGACGGCGCTCAGCAATGAGTAATGCAACGTGCGCTTGCGCGATCGAATATCAATGCTCATGGTCTCTCTTACTAGCTCTTAGAAAAGTGCATGGAGGAGGCAGGGCAGAGGTACCAACTAGAAGGACAGCGTCACGCCGAGCCGATACTGCCGGGGCGTGGGGTAGGCCCCCTCGTCGATTCCATAGGTGACAGCGTCCTGGGCAGTGTCGCCCCCGATTTCCGGCTCCGGATTGCTGTAGTTGGTGAATGTGAGCAGATTCGACCCTTGAATGTAGAGCTGGACCTGCTGCGCACCGACCCGCTGCACCAGGTTCGACGGCAGGGTGTAACCGAGCTGTAGGTTTCGGAGGCGAATGTAGTCGGCGTCCTCCACAAAGAAGGAGTTCGGCACCTGGTTCGTGCTCACCGTGCGCTGCGTCTCCTGAATGGGGACCGTCGCGTTCGCGTTGTCCTGCCCCGGCTTCCACGAGTCTTCCAGAGCCGCTACGGATTTTGCGCCCTGGAAGCCCGAGCGGAAGTGCGTCCACCACTTCGTTTGGTTCCAGACGTCCGCGCCCTGCGATCCGTAAAAGGACATGCGCAGGTCCCAGTTGCTGTACCGGAAGCTCAGATTGAGTCCGCTGGTGAAGTTCGGATGCGGGCTCCCGAGGAAGGTCCGGTCCTCGGGCGTGATCTGGTTGTCGCCGTTCAGGTCCGCGTACCGGAAGCGACCGGGGGCCGCGTCGGTCTGGTAAATGGCGTCCGCGTTGCCGGTGGCCTCCTGCGCCTGGAAATTGGCCTGGTCCACCTCCTCCTCATCCTGCCAGAAGCCGATGACCTGAAAGCCATAGAACGACGACACTTCCTGCCCAACCTCGTTGCGGACAATGTTCGACGCGTTGAAACGCCGGTCCTCGGCCGAGAAGGCATCGGCCGCGTCCGATACCTTCGTGATCTCGTTGTTGTACGACGTGACGTTGATGCTCCCGCGGATTTGTAGATCGCCAACGCTGACCTCGGTGCGCAGGGAGGCATCGATCCCCGAGTTGCTCATGCTGGCGATATTGACGAAGGGCACCGCGGCCTGTCCGGCCGGGGCTGGAAGCTCCGGGTTGAAGAGCAGGCCCTCGATGTCTTTCCGGTAGTAGTCGACGGTGGCCTCCACCCGCCCGTCGATTACGGCGAGGTCGACGCCTACGTTCACGTTCGTCTGCTCCTCCCACTTCGCATTGGGGTTGCCAATCCGGGTAGCCGAAAAACCCTGTACCGTTGAGGCGTTATCCCCCGAGATGTTGTAGGCAAACTGCTCGCTACCGAACAGCGTGAAGGCGTTGTTGGGCGCCACGTTGAGTTGGTTGCCCAGGATGCCGTAGCTGGCCCGGAACTTCAGATCGGTGAGCCAGGGAAACACCCCTTCCATAAACGGCTCGTCCGTCAGGCGCCATCCCACCGAGCCCGACGGGAAGATGCCGTACCGATTCCTCAGGAATCGCGACGAGCCGTCCCGGCGGATCGAGGCACTCACAAAGTACCGATTCGAGTAGTTGTAATCGACTTTCCCGAACTGGGAAGCCAGCGTCACAATCGTCTTTCCACTGCTCACGGATCGCGTTCCGGTGCCGTTCGAGAGGTTGACGAAGGCCTCATCGAAGGAGAAGAAGCTTTGCACCCCCGCCGTCTCGAAGCGATCGACCTGTTTCTTCCACTCCACCCCGGCGAGCGCGGACACGTTGTGGTTCCCGCTGAAGGTGTTGCTGTAATTGACCGTGTTGGTCCACGTCCAGTCAATATTGTTGATGGTCGTCTCGGAGAGGGCGTTCCGCGTGTTGTTCTCCGAGAGCTCGTACGTCGGGAACTGGAACGTTTCGAAGAAACCAGACTGGATGGACCCTCCGATAAGCGTCCGGGCGCGAAAGTCCTCCAAGAAGGTCACCTCAGCGAACACGTTTCCGAACAGGCGCTTGCTCAGGTTTTCGTTGTTGCGCGTCCGTTCCCGCTGCGCGACAGGATTCGACGCGTTGCCGAGTCCGCCGCCGGCCGTCCCTCCAAAATTGCCCTGGATGTCTCGCACCGGAATGATGGGCAACGCGCGCATGGCCATCCCGATCGCGCTGCCCTCCACGAGCTCATCGCTCAGGAAGTTCGTCTCGGCGGTGTAGGACAGATTCTCGCCAACCCGGATGTTCTCGCTCACGTTGTACGTCGTGTTTACGCGGAGGGAGTACCGCTCCAAATACGTACGTCGCATGGTGCCCTCCTCGTTGCGATATCCGGCACTCAGCAGGTAGCTGCCCTGCTCGTTTCCGCCGCTCACGGTGAGGTCGGTGTTGGTCACGACCCCTGTCCGCATAATCTCGTCAAACCACCGCGTCCCCTCCTGGTTGGCCTGAACGATCTGCGTGAAATTCCCGAGCTGGGCGGGATCCGTATACTCCGGAATGACGAAGTACGTGCTTTCGTCGACGTCATCCGATCCGGCGGGCAGGATGTAGTTCGGAAGCTCCGCAGGGCCGTCGCATCCATTCGGGAAGGCGTACTGCGGATGACTCGGCCCGGCGAAGTCCGGGTTGTTTCGGTTCGAGTTGCACTGAGCCAGCTGCTCAAGCTGCGCGTGCTGCTGCGGACTCGCGATGTTCCATGGGGTCTCGTCCGGCTGCTGAGAAAGGCCTACGGATGTGCTGAGCTGGACGTTCAAATCCCCCTCCCCCTGCTTGGTCTCAATGATGACGACGCCATTGGAGGCTCGCGCCCCGTAGATGGAGGCCGCACTCGCGTCCTTCAGCACCTGAATGGACGCGATGTTGTCGGGGTTCAGGTCGTTGATGGACTGCGTGGACACCCCGTCGACAACAAACAACGGCGTGTTGTTGCCGAACGTGTTGATGCCTCGGATCCGGATCTGCGGGTCTTGCCCCGGCTGCCCGGATGAGATTACGCTCACCCCGGCTGCATTCCCCTGTAGCTTCTCGGTAATCTGGCCACTTGGCAGTTGAGCGAGATCCTCGGTGTCAACCACCTGCACCGAACCCGTTAGGTCCGCGCGGCGCTGCTCGCTGTAGCCGACCACGACGACCTCCTCGCCAGTGAGCGTGCTCGGCTGCATGAAGACGTCAATCGTAGAGCGCCCCTGGATGTCGATCGTCTCGGTTTCATAGCCCACGAACGAAAACTGAAGGGTCGCATCGGCGCTCGGCGCCTCCAGCGCGTACCGCCCGTCGATATCGGTGGCCGTCCCGATGGTCGTCCCGACCACTTGCACGTTCACGCCCGGCAGGCTCTGTCCGCTGGTCGAGTCCACGACGGTTCCCGACACCGTAAAGGAGTCCTCCTGGGCATACGCGGTGCCACAAAACATAAAAAGGAACAGGAGACTGGCGACGGCTCCCGTGTACATCGAATGCGAGACATCCCGAAAAGCAAAGCGGCGTTGTAGCTCTCGTTTCATGGCGCGTCATGTGTTTCTGCTCACGTACTTGCGTTCGTGTGGGCCCCTTCCAACGGGCCGGCCAACGCCCAACTCGCAAGAGCATGAGCCGAACGCCGTCACCTCGAAAGGCACCATCGTAGCCGCTCCCCGTCATGATGGGGTCATGATTGGGATAAGCGCGGGGACTATCAGCAGGAGAACCCTGCAGGGGATGCGGCTGACATATGCGACTTTATATATCTTAAGACGCGGCCCCAATGTCAAGAATTAGCCGATTTTATGGAAGGGCTTCCATACTCGGGCTGTACTGAAACACCGCATCCTCATTTCACACCATAAAGGGTTCAGCGATCGACGCCGGTCCGCTGCCTTATTGCGCTAGAGGATCGTTACAATTATAAAGCGTGGGCCTCTGTCTCCTCCGCCGGCCTGGCTCCGGCTTGCGTCGACCGCTTGCCCGGCACGGCGCTTTCCAGGTCCTAGCCACTCACGCAGCTACCATCTCGTCCAGCAACTGAATGCACAGCCATAGCGCGCGCGGCACGTGGAAGCAGCCCTTGTACGGCGCGCCCTTGAAGCGGTGGGTGACGTTCCCCTGCCGGTCGAGGTACCCGAACCACTCGCCGTGCTCGGGGTCGGCGAAGTGCTCGAAGATGTAGGCGTCGACCTGCTCGAAGGCTGCCCAGTCGGCCTCGTCGCCGGTCAGCGCGTAGTTGAGCAGATGGCCATAGAGCGCCTCGCAGTGCACCCACCACAGCTTCATGAACCACTCCAGCTGCGTAGGCGAGTAGCCCTCCGCGTCGAGGAAATAAAACAGGCCGCCGTACTCGTCGTCCCATCCGCGCTCGTGCGACCAGCGGATCATGTTGGTGGCCAGCGTGTGGAGCTCGTCGCGCCCGAGTTCGTCGGCCCAGTGGTGCACGAACCACCCGTTCTCGATGGCGTGCCCCGGGCTCAGCAGCCGCCCCGCGGGGCTGTCGATGAGGCTGCCATCCGGCGCGACGTTCTCGCGGACCGTCTTGGTCTCCGCGTGCACGTGCATCTGGATGCGGCGGAGGCAGTCGTCCACCTCGGCGGCGTAGTCGCTGGCGTCGCCGCCGGCCACGACGTCGATCAGATGCAGCAGAATCATGGGCACGACGAGCTGCTGCGTGGGCGTCTGCCCGCCGTGCACCGGCCGGCCGACCTCCGACCAGTCGTACGCCCAGTCCCAGAGCAGCGCGAGCTCATCCTTGGCCTCTTGCACGAGATCCGGCCGCTCGGCGGCACGCCCGTACTCAGCGAGCGCCATCACGTAGAACGCCTCGGAGAAGATCTTGCGCTGCTGGTAAATGGGCTGCCCGTCTTCGGTCAGCGCAAAGAAGACCTGCCCATTGTCGCGCAGGGCGTGGGTGCGCAGGAACGCCATGCCGAGGCGGGCGATCTCCAGCCACTCGGCCCGGGCTTCCGCCTCGCGGTACAGCGTGCTAAACATCCACACCTGCCGCCCTTGCAGCCACGCGTGCTTTGTGGTGTCGTAGACGGTACCGTCGCGGTCGAGGCAGTTGTAGTAGCCGCCGTGCGTGCGATCGACGGAGTGCTGCTCCCAGAAGGGAATGACCCGCTCGAAGAGTTCGGTTTCGTACTTGCGGCGGTATGGGGTGAGGGCACGGCGGCGGTCGGGGGAAAGGGGGGGCATGATGTCCATAGGTGGAATCGTATCTCTACAAAGAGGATGGCTCCGTCAGATGCGCCTCTGGGCGCGTCATGGGTGGCCAGGCCGTCACGTTTCGCTACGTGCCATTCGCTACTCGCCACTCGCTATCCACCCCTCATTCCTCCTTCTCCGCCAGCCATTCCTGGTAGCGGCGGTACAGGTTCCACGCGGCCGGGTAGATGGAGTTGGGGCTCATGAAGTGTGAGAACTCGAACGTGATGAGCTTGTCGACGCCGGCCGCGATGGCCTGCTCCATCTTGTAGCGGAGCGTGCGGACGTCGATGGGCGGGAATTTGATGGGCATGTCGCGGTCGAACGTTTCGACGTTGCTCCACGAACGAATGCCGTAGCGGGCGGCGAGTTCGCGGTTAGCTGTCAGGTACGCGGGCAGCTCGTCGAGCGGCACGTTGCCGTCCTGAAAGGCCACGATGTCGACCAACCCGTCGAGGCGGGCAAAGACCTGCTCCCACTCGGCCACATGCTCGTCCAGCGCGATCGCTTCGTCGCCAAACTGCTTGACGCCTTTGATGTAGGGCGACATCAAGATGGGCACATCCTTGAGATCGCGCAGGTGCGACGCCAGCTCATCGTACACCCCCAGCATGCCGTCGTCGTAGGCGTTGATCTCGTGGCTGATGTACCAGCCCGCAAAGGCTGGCCGGCCCCCGTAGCGGTCGACGACCTCCGCGCAGAAGGCCTTGTTGATGGCGACCTCGGTGCGGTAGTCGCCGTCGTCCCAGAACGTGCCGGCGTCGTAGGTGCCGAAGTAGAAGTCCATGCCGCAGCGCGCGGCCTCGCGTAAGAAGAGGTCGACGAGATCGCCGTACGCGGGCTGCATAGTCCGATGACGCGCCAACACCTCCGAGTCGAAGGTGGCGCGGTCGCGGTAACCGGCGCGGATGAGGATGACCGTGTCGATGCCGATGGCGCGCATGGCGTCGAAGTCGCGCGCCCACTCCGCCGGACCCCAGTTCTGCGAGGGAATGTCGTGCGTGATCTCGTCGAGAAAGGTGCCAGTAATGCGCATGAGGTGCGTTGGAGATTGCGCGTTAGGGGTTGCGCGTTGAGTGTTCGACGCCATACGCGGCGCCGTGAACTTATCGGATGAGGAGCGTCTGGATCTGGTGCGGTGCGAAATGGAGGTCGAGGGCTTGGTCGTCGACGGGCTGCGCCGCCGCATTGTCCCACGGCTCGTGGAAGTCGGTCGGGCACCACCGGTCGGCCGGCACCCCGAGCTGGATGGTGGCGTCCTGCGGCTCGCCGGTCGCGTTGTACAGCCGGAGCAGCGTGCCCTCGTCGTCATCCGCCGGTTTGCAGGCCGCAAGGAGGACGTTCGGGTTGTCGATGGCGAGCAGGCTGCCGGTGCGTGGCAGATCGCCCGCTCCTTCCACGTGCGGCAGGGCCGGCCGCTCGCGCGCCCAGGCCGGATGGGCGAAGGCGCGAGCGTGCTGGACGACGGTGGCGCGCGGCAGGGCGCCCACACCGAACGCCAGTTCAGCGCGCATCGGTCGCTGGCACTGCGCGCCCGGCGTGGGCACGGTAGGCCCGGCCTGGCACCGGCGGATCCGTCCCCCCTCGACCGACAGCCAGCCGACGGCCCGGTGCAGCGTCACGGCCACGTGCGTGTCGCCGTCCGGGTCGAGCAGCTCGACCTCGGGCAGCCCGCGGTTGGCCACCCACGTGCGGTGCCCATTCCCTTCCACGATCACGAAGTCGCCCTGATGATGCGTCGGGTAGTCGAGTTCGCCCGGGTAGCCCGCGTAGCGCTCCGGGGCGCTCTCTGGCGTGCGCAAAGGGGGTTTGGTGCGTTCGGCCAGCCGGAAGGGCGCGTCGGTCAGGGCGGTGCGCGTCGTAGCGCCCGTCGGCAGCACGGCGCGGAGGCGGCCGTCCTCGGCCGTGTTCGTGTAGCGGATGGCGAGTGCTACGGCGCGGTGCGGGCTCAGCCGCACATCCGTCGTGATGGCGAGCGTGGTCGTGCCCTGCGGCCCCTCTTCACGATCGTACGCGGCAGGCACGGTCAGGTCGTGGCGGAGCCGCAGCGTGTCCGGCCGCTCGGGATGCCACGCGGCATCGACCCCCTCCGCCCACCACGGTCCGTGCTCGGGCACCGGCCCGAACGAGTACGTGTCGCCGGCGTCGAGTTGGTACTCGAAGCGGAGGGCGTTCTCGAACGTGAGGCCCGTTGCCTTCTCCCGGATGCGGAGCCGCCCGTCCTCCGCTGAGACGCGGTACGCCTCGTTCTCGAGCACAAGCGGCTGATCG
>JAAAPH010000376.1 GCA_009908415.1 Bacteroidota bacterium | reverse complement strand
GCGGCAGTGCCTCCGGCAGATCGCGGTAGCGATGGAGCGCCCCGCCCGGCCGCCGCTCGATGACCTGGTGCAAGTAGGTGGCCTCGGCAAACGGCTGCAAGCGACCTGCAATGGCATCGCGCGCTTCAGCTGGGATCGGCACCTGGAGCGCTGCGCTAAGCTGGATCTTGCCCACCGGGACGCCGGCCGCGGCGAGTTGCTCGAAGACGGTAGCCGGCGTCTCGTACTCGACGGCGAAGTGGCACGTGTCGTAGCAGAGCTGGATGTGGCGGCGCAGGAGCGCCCGGGCGTCATCGGTGTCGACGCCTAGCGCGTCCGCGAGGTGCGCCCCGCCCTCCGGCCATAGCCAGTCCTCGAAGAAGGCAATCGACTCGGCCGTGTTCTCGATCAGGCAATCGGGCTCGGGCTCCAGATCGACGTGCAGGAGGGTCCCCGTTTCGCCCTCGATGCGGGCGAGCGCAGCAGCCACCTCGGCGAGGTGCTGACTGCCAGCGCGGAAGGCCTCCTCGCGCCCCGCTTCGTCGAGCCACGGCTTGTACGAGAGCGGCGATGTCGAGATGCTACCCGTCAGGCCCTCCGGCACAAGGACCGACAGGATGTGGGCGAGGCGCATCGTGTAGTCGACCCGTTCGCGCGTGCGCCAATCCGGCGCATACACCCGGTCTTTGACGACGGCCCCGTGGAAGCTTCCGTGCGGAAAGCCGTTCAGCGTGAAGACGTAGAGGCCTTCATCGTCGAGCCAGGACCGGAACCGCGCGAGGCGGTCGCCCTCTAGCAGCGTACGGGCGGCCTGGTCGGAGAGGCGGAGGCCCACCCCGAACGGCTTGTTCGGTGCCAGTTGGGCCTTGAGCGGAGGAAGGTACTGCCTCAGGGTGGATGCCACGGCGGGCCAGTCCTCGCCCGGATGGATGTTGGTGCAGTACGTAAGGTGGAAGGCGTCGTCCGGACCGATGCGCACAGGAATCGCGGGGTGTACTACACGAGGAAGACTAGGCGTTCGTGACGTTCGGCTGCTCCGAGGCCGATGGGGTTGCGGCCGGGTCGCGCCGGTAAAGGCGCCACGTCAAGAAACCCGTCCACGCGGCCATAATCAATAGCCCCATCATCTCGCGCGACTCCTCCATGAGCCCCATCATCTCCTGACCCGTCGTGTCGTAAAACGCCTCGGGCCCCAAAATCGGAAGCAGCAGATACAGGCCACCGAGAACGTATGCACCTGTGAGCACCCCCGCCAACCAGGCGGGAAGCCGATTCGCCATAAACAGCGCGCATGCCAGCGCGGCAACGCCGTACAACCCAACCCAAAGTGCCGGGTCCGGATCGTCGTACTGCACGACGGCCGCTGTAGCAAAGAGCAGCAGCATGAGCCCGTTGACAATCTGGACAGCAAGACGTGTCATGGCGGAAAGGTTTGGATTGGAGGAGCAGACGGTTCGACAAAGATAACGTTGAGAATGCTTTCGTCAAGGCCTATTCCGTGTACCCCTTCGGTCCAAGGTAGTTCGTGCGAATCGGATCGTTTCACCGCGGGAAGCCGGGCCGCGTGTTGCGTCCAGCTGGACTCTCGCGGTTGCATGGACTGCACCATCACGATCCGCTGAGCACGGCACGATAGCGATCAGCCTCCGACGGGCGCCCCCACGCATCGTAGAGGGCAATGAGGCGTTGGGCCGTCGCTTGCGCTTGGTCGCCCGAGGCCCCGTCGGCTGCCACCAACTCATCGTACTGTGCACGAAGCACGGCTTCCGCCTCATCATGCCGGTCGAGCGCGATGAGCGCGTCGGCCTGTCCGCGTTGGGCGCGCACCGTAAGCGGGTGCGTGGTCCCGAACTGCTCCGTCAGCTGCATCCCCCCTTCGCGCAGCAGGGACACTGCTTCGGCGGGACGGCCGCGCTCCAGCAGCACGCCGCCCAGCCCCACCTGGATCCAGGCCACCCGCGGATGGCCGGCCGGAAACGCCTGCTCGGCCCCGCGCAAGGCCTCGCGATACACCGCTTGCGCCTCCGCGAGTGCGCCCTTCTGGCGTAACACGTTGGCTCTCAAACCCCGCGTCACGATGCGGACCGGATTGGTGGGTGCAAACAGCGAGTCGGCCGCCTGCTGAGCGTCTCGCATCAGTTGATCGGCGGCCTCCAAGTCGTAATCATCGACCACCGTCGCCAGGTTGGTCAACGTGTAGACGATTTGCGGATGCACCGGGCCGAATACCGCGCGCTGCATCGCCAGCGATTCGCGGAGCACGGCCTCAGCCTCGTCCATGCGTCCGAGCCCTTGCAGCGTCATCCCGTAATCGTTCAGCAGGAGCGCAATCTCCGGATGCGGCGCGGCGAGCGTGGTCCGTTGCATGGCCAGCGCCTCCTCGAAGATTGGTATCGCCTCGTCGCCACGCCCTCGCTCCTGAAGGAGTAGAGCGAGATGCTGCAGGGCGGATGCATGATCCGCAGGCGGCGCTGATTCGGTGCGACCCAGGAGGTCCACGGCCGTGCGATAGAAATGCTCGGAGGAGTCGTAGACCGCAGTCTCGTGGTACAGATTCGCAAGCCGGACCAGCAGGCGCGCCCGGTGCACCTCGTTGCCTTCCGCTTCGTGCTGATACAGGCGGTGGGCCGCGGTGAGCAGGCTCTCAGCGCCGGCGAAATCTCCCTGCAGGGTGGCGGCAAGCCCCCGGTCGCTCAGGCTCTGCGCCCGATCCGCAGACGGCGCTCCGTGGCGCTGCCGCAACGCGAGGGCCGAGTCGAGCAGAGACGCTGCCTGGCCGTACTGTCCCATCGACACGTGCGTGCGACCGAGGGCGTTCAGCATGGCGGCCCGGGTCAGCGGCTGGCCCTGCAGCGTGCGGTTGACCTGCTGAACGCCCTGGTCCAGCAGGTCGTGCGCCGTGAGCGTATCGCCCGGCGACGTGCTGGGATCGGGGGCCCGGAAGAGATCGACCAAGAAGTCGGTGACGTGCTGGGCGCGATCTCGCTCGGCCGCAACAAGGCGCGCCTGCTCGGACGCCCGCAGGGCTTGCCACGTCGTGCCCACGATGCCCGCGACCAGGGTCAGGCCCATCAGAACTGCCGCCCCCACGGCCGTGCGGTGCCGACGCACGAATCGCGCCGCCCGATAGCGGAGCGTGTTGGGGCGAGCGCGCACCGGCACGCCTTCGCGGTGGCGGCGCACGTCGTCGCGCAGCGCTTCGACCGAGGCGTACCGCCGCCCGGGCTCCTTCTGAAGCGCCTTGAGCACGATGGTGTCCAGGTCGCCCGCGAGGCGCCGCGCCAGCCGGTCCGGCGTCGTAGCGCGTGCAGCGCTGATCGCACGGCCATCGCCCGTCTGCCGCACGGCCTCGGAGGGCGGCGCCGGGTCCGTCTCGCTGATTGTCTGCTCGATCGCTTGCGGCGATTTACCCGCCACCCGGTACGGGCGGCGCCCGGTGAGCAGCTCGTACAGCAGCACGCCGAGCGCGTACACGTCGGTCGCCGTGGTGATGGGCGCGCGGCGCACCTGCTCCGGCGCAGCGTACTCCGGCGTCATGAGCTGGAGGCCGGTCCGCGTGCGCGGGCCCTCCTCCGGGAGCGCCTCCAGCAGCTTGGCGATCCCGAAGTCGAGCAGCTTGACCTCACCGGCTTCTGTGACCAGGATGTTCGACGGCTTCAGGTCGCGGTGCACGACGAGATTTTGGTGCGCATGCTGCACGGCCGCGCCCACGTCGTCGAAGCGATCCAGCCGTTCGTCGATGGTCAACCGGTGCGTGTCACAGTACGTGTCGATGGGTTGGCCGTCGACGTACTCCATGACGAAGAAGGGCGCCCCGTCATCGGTGACGCCGCCGTCGAGTAGGCGCGCGATGTTGGGATGCGCCAGGCGCGCAAGGATCTGGCGCTCGTGGAGGAAACGGGCCGCATGTTCTTCATCAGCGGCGCGCTCGCGCATCACCTTCAGGGCGACCTGCTGCTCGAACTGCCCGTCGGCCCGCTCGGCCCGGTACACGGTGCCCATCCCGCCGCGCCCGATTTCTCGCACGACTCGGTACGGCCCCACGTGGTCGCCGGCGGCGTGGATCGTGCGCCAACGAGCGGCGATGGGTCCCACCAACTCGTTGGCCAGTGCATCGATGGGTCCCGGCTGCTCGGCCTCGGCCAGCAGCGACTCGACCTCACGGCGGATGTCCGGGGCGCCGGCGCATGCTGTATCCAGAAAGGCAGCCCGATCGGCCAAGGGCCGCGTGAGGGCCGCTAAGAAAATGGTCTGGATGTGCTCCCACTGTTCTGCCGTCATCGCACCCCACCGGGTATCATGGTTGGTCCTGGAATAGAAGGGGCCTTCACTGCAGGTTGAGATCCCTTCCCCCCACCTCTCCTATGCAACAAATCGGCAGCTACTGGCTCATGCCGTCGGCATCTCGCTCCTCCTCGGAGGCCCCCGACTGTGCGCGCAGGGTTCGATTGAGCCAGGCCCGGGCGGCCGCCCAGTCGCGCTTGACGGTGGCCGGCGACACGTCGAGGGCTTCCGCCGTCTCTTCGATCGTCAGACCAGCGAAAAACCGGCACTCCACGACGCGGCTCTGGCGCGCGTTCAGCGCTGCGAGCTGGTCGAGCGCCGCGTCGACATCCAGCAGCTGCGTGGCCTGTTGCTCCGTCATGACGACCACGGCATCGAGCGGAAGATCGGACTGCCCGCCGCCCCGCTTCTGCGCATTGCGCCGGTGGGCGTGGTTGATCAAAATCCGGCGCATCGCCTGGGCGGCAATCGCGAAGAAATGACCGCGGTTCTGGTACTGAATGCGGTCGAGATCGACCAGCTTCAGGTAGGCTTCGTGCACGAGCGCTGTGGCGTTCAGCGTATGCCCGGCCCGCTCCTTCCGCATGTGCCCCTGTGCCATGTGACGCAGCTCATCGTACACCATCGGCATGAGCCGCTCGAAGGCGTCGCCATCGCCCTCAGAGGATGCAACAAGAAGCTCCGTGATGGTGCCCCGATCAGCCATTGGACTACGCTCTCATCGATCGTCACCGACGCCCGTGCCGCTTCGCCGCCGTTTCTCTAATGATATCGGACGCATACGACAATTTCTCAGGCTATCGGCGGCTGGGAGGGGTCCTGAACCGCCACACTTCACGTTTTCTTAACAAATATGGATGAGCTCATTCCGTGTCGCTTCCAGCTTGATACTAGTGAGCGCCTATAGAGGCGACGGCAGATGGCGGACTGGCCGCTATGCCGCCTCTTCCGATGCCGCCTCCGCGCGCCGCGCCGCCCTCTCATCCATTCGATACCACACCCAGACGCCCATGCCGAAGCTCGTCGTCTTCCTTCTCGTCTTTCTCATGGACCCCGGTCTCGTCCACGCGCAGGATGCGTCGCCCGATACCACCGACCGGCGGGTCGTCGTCAACGATGTGCGGCTGCCGGCCTCTGTGCTTCATGCGCTCGAAGCGCAGTACCGCGTACGCGTGCAGAACGGCGCGTACTGGTACGATCCAGCCTGCGGGGCGTGGGGCTTTGCGGGCGGCCCCACGGTGGGCTTCATCCCGGCCGGCCTGGACCTCGGCGGCCCGCTGCAAGCCGACGCGTCCGGCGGCACGACGCTCGTTTTTATCAACGGGCGGCAACTGCCCGTGCGCGACGTGCTCGCGCTGCGGCAGCTCGTGGGCCCCGTGCTCCCCGGCCGCTACTGGCTCGATGCCCAGGGCAACGTGGGCGTGGAGGGCGGACCGGCCTTCATGAATCTCGCGGCGCTGGTCCAACGACGGGCCCGGCCCAATAGCACGTTCTACCGCTCGGGCATCACGGGCGTCGGGGCCGGCCGCAGCGGCGGCACCTCCTACGTGCTAGGTGAAGACTGGAGCGTGACCGTCGAATAACTGCGCGCCAACCCGCAGCTTGCCTCATTTCTCCTCGTCACTGATCCGACCTGCCATGTTGTCTCGCGGTCCGCTTTGCTCTCTTCCACCGATGATGACTCTCCTCGCCGGGAGTGCCCTACTCATAAGCAGCCTGCTTTTTGGCGGATGCTTCCTCAGCGAAGACGGGCCCCCGCCGTCCGCAGCATGCGCGGGCACGGCCCAAGGGTTCGCGAACGCCGCCGCCTCTCCGGCCGGCTGCAACGCCGACCCGCGCGGCGAGTGGGTCGATGGGCGCTGCTACTGCCACAGCGCGGCGGACGATGCACGCCGCTAGCAGACTGCTGACGCTTTCCCTGCCTCTCCTTTCCTTGAACAATCGGCCGCAATGTCTCTCGACCACAACGCTTCTCCTTCTTTCTGTGGCGAGCCTCCCGCGCACGGCGGGCGCATCGCCGGTGTGCTGCTGATCGGGCTGATCGGCATGGGCTTCCTGCTGACCCGGACCGACGGTTCGACGGCGCAGCATGCATTGGCGCACATCCTCGCGCCCGCACCGCAGGCGGCAGATGTCATGAACGGAGCGGATCCTCCAACGCTGGCTGTCTCCACCTCTCTGCCCATCACGACGCCGGATCGAGCCAGTACTCAAGTGCCCTCTGCGGGGCAAGCGATGGCGCGCCCGGTCGCTTCCCTTCCGAAGCGTGCGGATCAAGCACACGCGGTTGAGCAGCCGCCCACGCTTCAATTTTCCACCTATCTGGGCGGCAGCGCGATCGACCTCAGTACGGCCATCGCCGTCGACCGGGACGGATACGTCTACGTTGCCGGGCAGACGCTCTCTGACGACTTCCCGACGCAGACGCCTGCCCAGGCCTACCAGGGCGGGCCGCTCGTGGGGGCCGATGCGTTTGTCGCCAAGTTCAGCCCCGCCGGCGACTCCCTCCTCTACGCCACCTATCTCGGCGGCAGCATGGGGGAAGAACTGGTCGCGGCCCTTGCCGTCGATGAACAGGGCCGCGCGTACGTCGCGGGCACGACCACGTCGATGGACTTTCCGACTCAACACTCGGTGCATGGCTTCCGGCCGGGCTCGCAAGCCTTCAGCGACGCCTTCGTCGCCCGCCTCAGTGCCGATGGTGCTGCCATCGACTTTGCCACCTATCTCGGCGGCACGGGGGATGAGACAGCCACGGCCCTCGCCCTCGCCGACGATGGTGCCGTGTACGTGGCGGGCACGACGACCTCGGCCGACTTCCCGACCACCTCCGGTGTGATCCAACCCACCCGGCCGGATGACGCCGTACCGTCCAGCCTGGACGGCTTCATCGCCCGACTCGCGCCCACGGGCGACGCCTTCGCCCTCGACCAGGCCACGTATCTCGGTGGCACGCGGGACGACATCCCCCATGCGCTCGCCATCGATGCTGATGGGCACGCCTGGATCGCCGGGAGCACGACCTCAGCCGACTTTCCCACACAGAACGCTCTGCAACGCACGTACGCCGGTCCCATCCGCGACCTGGAGGGGGACGCCTTCGTGACGCGCCTGAGCCAGGATGCTACGGCCCTCGACGTCTCCACTTACCTCGGTGGCAACCAGGGCGACCAGGCGACCGGGCTGGCCCTCGATGCCGATGGCCGGATGGTGCTCACCGGTACGACCATGTCGAGCGACTTCCCGACGACGCCCGGGGCCTACCAGCCCCAGCGGCAAGCCGTGCGCGAGCGGTTCGTCGCCTGGCTGGAGCCGTCGGGTAGCGGATGGGCACTGGCCGCCTCGACGCGCCTGAGTGCGCCGGGCGGGTTCGCGACGGGCCGGGCCGGGCTGGCCGTCGACCGGACGGGGCACGTATGGGTCGCCGGCGCCACGACGTCGGACCGGTTCCCGACGCAGGAGGCCGCACAGTCCGTCTATGGCGGCGGCGAGAACGACGCCTTCCTGGCCCGCCTCGACGCCTCGGGCCAAACCCTGGGCTACGCTACGTTCCTCGGCGGCCACGAAGCCGACGTGGTGACGGGCCTCGCCCTGGGCCCCGAGGCGCTCTGCCTGACCGGGGGCACCGGCTCGTCGGACTTTCCCCTGCAGGCCGCCCTTCAGTCTGCCTTCGACGGCCCGCCGACGGGGGGACAGCGCCTGACCAGTACCTTCGCGGCGTGCTTTCAGGTGGAGGTTGGCGACCAGCCGATCCCCGTCGAGCTCACGGCCTTCGAGGGATTCATCGAGGAGGGGGCGGTGGTGCTCCGCTGGTCCACGGCCTCGGAAACCAACAACGCCGGCTTCGAGGTGCAGCAACGCGCGAACGCAGGCCACGAGGAATGGAGCGCCCTTGCGTTCGTTGAGGGGGCCGGGACGACGACCGAGCCACGCACCTACCAGTACCGGGTCCCCGGCCTCCGCAGCGGGGTGCACCGCTTCCGCCTGAAGCAGATCGATGCCGACGGGGCGTTCTCGTTTTCGCCCGTCGTGGAGGTAGACCTCGAATCCCCCGAGCGCTTTGCCCTCCACGGGGCCTATCCGAACCCGTCGCGTGGACGCGCAACGATCCCGTTCGACGTGGCCCAACCGACGAGCGTGCGGCTCACCGTCTACGACGCGCTGGGCCGCAAGCAGGCGGTCCTCATTGACAAGGACTACGAGCCCGGACGCTACACGGTGCGATACGACGGCCGGCACTGGGCCTCGGGCGTGTATTTCTTCGTCATCGAGATGGGCGACTTCCGGGATGTGCAGCAAGTCGTGGTGCTGCGTTGACGACGCGTTCTCGCCTACCTATTTCTGGAGCTGCCCTCCTTTTCCGTCATGCCTCGTCCCCGTCGCCCCATCACCACCGCGTTGCTCGTGCTGGCCGCCCTTACACCGGCAGCCTGCGCACCGATCGCAGCGTGCGATCCGGCGTCGAGCCAATATGACCCGTCCCAATGTGCGGCCTACACGGTCAACCTGACTTGTATCTTCAGCTACGGCAGCCTCGACTACTGCCAGTCGCTGGGACCGCCCAACACCTGTGCGCCGGCGCTCGTCTGCCAGGCGCCGGACTGTCTCCGACTGGAGGAAAACGGCAGCTTCGAGGCCGACTCGGCTGACGCGCGCCCGCTACGGTGGACCGGCGATGCGGCCGCGACGACCATCACCCCGTCCTGCGACCGGGTGCAGTCCCTCGAATTCCGGGCGACCACGCCGTCCGGCGCCAGCGCGTCGGCCTCGGCGCAGGTCTACCAGGTGATCGACCTCGCCGCCCGCGTGCCCGAGGCACAGCGGGATGCCTTGCGGCGCGTTCGAGCGCGGGCCTCCTTCGCCATCCAGGAGCTCGACGCTTCCGACGACCGGCAGTTCGGCCTCCGCCTCGACGCCTATGCGGGCGATCCGGCGGCCTTCCCGCGCACCGGCGATCCGGAGACGACCCCCACCAC
>JAAAPH010000224.1 GCA_009908415.1 Bacteroidota bacterium | reverse complement strand
CAACCCCATCGTCTACTACAACGTCGTCCCGCGTCGCGAGAAGTCGACCGTCGGGCAGGTCTACGTGGAGGCGCACGACGCGTCGGATGTCCCGCAAATCGTGGAGGATCTGCAGGCCGACCTCGCCACCGTGCCGGGCGTCACATACGGGTTCGAGCGCTTCAAGAACGGCCCGCCTGTCGAGGCGCCGGTGGCCATCAAGGTGATCGGACCGGACCTGCAGACGCTGGACCGGCTGGCGGCCGAGGTCGAGGATCGGATGCGCCAGACGCCGGGGACGGAGCACGTCGAAAACCCACTGAGCGAGCCAAAGACGGATCTCTACGTGAACGTCGACCGCGGCCGGGCCGGACTGCTCGGCGTGCGGATGGCGGACGTGGACCGCACCGTGCGCGCAGCCATGGCGGGTGTGTCCGTCGCCTCGTACCGCGACGCTGAGGGCGAGGACTACGACATCGTGGTGGAACTCCAGCGCGCGGGCGAGCCGCGGATGAGCGACTTCGACCGCATCGCCGTGGCGTCGATGACCGGGCACCGCGTGCCGCTCCGCCAGATCGCCGACGTCGAGCTGAAACGCGAGCCGACGCGCATCGACCGCTTCGACACCGAGCGCGCCGTGACGGTGACAGCCGACGTCGACACGCGGGCCGGCTACTCGGCGGTGGGCGTCACGCAGGCCGTCGTGGCCGAGCTCGACGCGCTCGACCTGCCGCGCGGCTACCGGACGTTCGTGGGCGGCGAGCTGGAGGCGCAGGAGGATAGCTTCGCGAGCCTGCTGCCCGCGCTCCTGGGCGCCATCCTCGGCATCTTGGCCGTGCTCGTGCTCCAGTTCGGCTCGTTCAGCCAGGCGTTCATCATCCTAATTGCCATTCCGCTCTCGGTGATTGGCGCGTTCCCGGCGCTCTTGGCGACCGGCTACACGTTCAGCTTCACCGCATTCATCGGCTTCACGAGCCTCGTCGGCATCGTCGTCAACAATTCCACGATCCTGGTCGACTACGCGAACCAGCTCATCGCGGAGGGGGCCTCGGTGCGCGAAGCCGTGCAGGAAGCCAGTGAGACGCGGTTCGCGCCCATCGTGCTCACCACGCTCACCACGGTGGGCGGGCTGCTGCCCCTCACGCTGACCGTCACGGACTTGTGGACGCCGCTGGGGCTCGTTATTATCGGGGGACTGCTCGGGTCCACGTTCCTGACGCTCCTCGTCGTGCCCGTGCTCTACCAGCTCTTCACGGCCGGTCCGAAGGGGTGAGGCGCGGTGACCGGAGTGCGGAGGGGAGCCGTGGAACCCCTGAGGGGCATGATGCATGTGCCGTCCTGCGGGAGCAGGGGTTCGAGATCCGATCAAACGACCGCTCGTCCATAACCTAACGCGATGAATATCTGGCAGCGAAGAGGGGCGTACGCGGTGCTGACGGTGGCGGCCGTCGTGCTGCTCTACGCCGCCGGGTACCGGTGGGGCATGGCCGTCTTCGAGCGCGAAGCCGTCTCCTACATCCAGGCCGTGCAGGTGGTGGTCGAGTCCATCACGACGGCGGGCTTTGGCGGCCACGCGCCGTGGTCCAGTAACTTCATGAACGCGTACGTGCTCGCCATGAATCTGACCGGCGTGCTCTTCGTTTTTCTCGCCGTGCCGGTGTTTGTCGTGCCCCTCTTCCGGGAGGTATTCAAGACGCATCCGCCGACGGCGATCGAGGCGTCGGGTCACATCATCCTCTGTGAGTACACGCCGCGCGGGGAGGCGCTGATCGCTGAGCTCGCCTCGCGGGGCCACGCGTACGTCATCATCGAGTCCGATCGGCAGGCAGCCAGCACGCTGCACGAAGCGGGTTACTCCGTGATCCCGGGCGATCCGGAGTCGACGAACGTACTCCAGAATGCGAGCCTCACCACCGCCGCCGGCGTCATTGCCGATGCGGCGGACGACACCAACGCGAGTATTGCGCTCTCCGTCCGCGAGCTTGACCCGGATGTGCGCGTGGTCACGCTGGTCGAGAATCCCGACCTGGCGCCGTACCACCGGTTCGCGGGGGCCGACGCCGTGCTCTCGCCACGCCAGCTGTTGGGCGACAACCTGGCCCGCCAGGTGCCCACGGCGATGAAAACGGTCGTGGACGAGGGCGTCGAGTTAGGCGAACACATCGAGCTGGTCGAGCTGAAGGTTGAGGCAGGCAGCGCGCTCTGCCAACAGCCCTTGCGGGACGCCCGGCTGCGTGAGCGCTACGGCGTGGACGTAGTGGGAGCCTGGAAGGAGGGCACGTTCAGCAGTCCCGTCGCGCCCGAGGAGACGCTGGAGGCCGGGATGCGCCTGCTGATCGCGGGCGAGTCGGCGCGCATCCAGGCGCTGCGGCAGGCTTCCATCTCCGACGTGCAGTGCTTCCCGCGCCGCTCGGTTCTGATCGCCGGCTACGGCCGGGCCGGGCAAACCGCCGTTGCCACGCTCAAGCAGATGCGCACGAAGGTCGTGGTGCTCGATCGGCAGGATAAGGCGCCCGTGGACGTGGTGGGCGACGTGCGCGATCCGGACGTATTAAGCGAGGCCGGCATCGAATCGGCCACGGCCGCCATCATTTCTGTCGATGATGATACGACGGCGATCTTCGCCACGCTCGTGATGCGCGAGCTCAATCCGGAGCTTTACATCATTGTGCGGGCGAATAAGGAGGAGAGCGAGAAGAAGCTCTACCGCGCCGGCGCCGACTACGTGCAGTCGCTCGCCACGGTGAGTGGGCGCATGATGGCCTCCACCATTCTGAAGGACGAGCAGGTGTTCACGTTCGAGGCGCAGATCGAAATCGTGAAGCTTCCCGCCGGAGACCTCGTGGGGCAGACGTTGGCCGAGGCCGAGGTGCGCTCCGAGGCCGGGGTCGTCGTCCTCGCCGTGGTGCGCGGTGCGGACACCCTGATGGAACTGGATCCGAACACCTTCCGGTTTGCGGAGGGGGACGCCGTGGTGATCGCCGGAACGAGCAAGAGCGTCCGCCGCTTCGAGGCGGCGTTCCTCGGCTGAGCGCCCGCCGGGGCCGGCTGTTCGATACCCGTATCCGGCCTGTGCCGCGCGAATGCGATGGGCCGCAGTGCTATCCTTCGAGCGCTACGACGTCCGCGTCTGCAGTCGGCGCGGCGTCAACGGACTGCACGACCTCCACCGGGGTGGCATCGGCCGTGGTGTCCAGCACGTTGGTGCGGGGCGCCATCGCGGCGGCGACCATGATGATGAGCACGAGCGCGGCACCGATGAGGCCGGCGCTGCCGCCTACGCCGTACTGGAAGCGTTGCTCGGCACGGTAGGTGGTCCAGGCGCTGCGGCGGGCGATCCGCTCGGCGCGGTCGACGCCCGGAAGCGGCGTGGTATCGGTAAAGCGCGAGCCGGTGCCATGGCCGGGCAGAATGCGGTGGGTCTTCAGGTGCTTTGGGGTGTGGATAAACTGTTTCATCGTCTTGCGGTCTTCAGTGGAAAGGTAGTCGAGCGAAGACGCGTATCGTCTTCACCCATTCCACTAGACAGGACGAGTGCCAAACCGGTTGCACCCTGCTGAGCGCCTTTAAACAGCGATTTTGGGGCAAAGACATGCGTGGATGCGTGCGGTTTCGCACAGCCGGTGTGCGGTCTGGCGCAGCTGTAACAGTCCATGGAGCCGCGCGTTACGGCCGTGCATCGGGGGCAGGGCTCCGCATTTGGCGAGGTGCGCCCCGCGCCCGCCGGCTACAGCCCGTAGATGGTCCGCCCCTTGAAGGTATTCACTACGGTCCACCCGCCATCCTGCCCCCGCCGCACCAGCACGAAGCTATGGCTGCGGCCGCCGATCAGCACCTGCACCAGCGCGGAGTCGCCACGGGCGCTAAATCCGACGCGCGAAAAACGCTGACCGTCCCTGCGATAGAAGGCTTTCGCTACGCGCTCTGCGTCGAGGGGAGCCGCCTCTCGGTTCTTGCGGAGGTAATCGCGCACCAAGCTGCTGGTGCGTCCGATGTTCCTCAGGACCGACGCGTCGAGGGGGGCGGTCCACGTGGAGTCCTCCATCATGCACGGCATGTTGGACTGGTTCATCAGGCGCAAGCAGAACGCCGAGAGCACTTCGTATTCACGAGCGGTCGGCTCATCGTTCGGCTGGTGGATTGGAAGATAGGGCGCTCCGAGGAGGAAGGTGGCTGCGAGTACAAGGCATATACGCATGGGAAAAAGTCTGAGATGATTTACTCGAAGGGAAACGAAAGCGGGCGGTCCGCGCCGAAGTCGAACAGCGTGAGACGCCGCAGCTGGTAGTACGACGTCCAGAACGCACGCAGTGCTTGAATGTAGCTCCGCCGGGCCGCATCCTTCTCCGTCTGCGCGCGGAAGAGCTCGGTGATTGTGATGTTGCCGACGCGGTAGCGGTTGCGGGCGACCTCGAAGCGGCGCGTGGCTACCGTATCGGCCGTGGCGGCAATATTCACCTGGTCGCGGAGCTGCTGCACCCGCCGTGCCTCGAAGTACACGTCCTGCTTCAGCGCGTCGCGGGTGCGGTCGACGCGCTCCCGCGTGGCCTGCCGGGCGGCCCTCGCGGCTTCGACCTCGGCCCGGCCACGGCCCCACTGATACAGCGGCATCTGGAAGCGCACGCCCAGCCGCTGCTGGCTCAGCGGGTCGATGTACGCATCGTTCAAGGTCGTGGCGCTTTGGTTCAGGCCGTACTGCGCCGTGACCGTGGCGGAGAAGCCGGTCTGGCTTTCCGCCTGGGCGACGTCGCGCTGGGCCGCGATGGACTGGCGCCGCAGGTCGAGGAAGTCGGCGCGGTTGCGCTCGGCCTGCGCCACGGCCGCGTCGGGGTCGATCGACAGCGTGGGCGGCGCGGTCGGCGGGATCACGTCGATGGCGGTGCCATCGGGCAGGTCCAGCGCGCGGCGCAGGTCCTCCCGCGCCTCGTCGTAGGCGATGCGGGCAGACGACAGGGCGCTCTGCGCGTTCAGCAGCTGCAGCTCGCTCTGGAGCAAGTCGTTCTCCGCAATGCGCCCGATGTCGTACCGTCCCTGCGACAGCGTGTAAATCGTGTCGTTCACCGCCACGTTGAACCGGGCGATGTCGACGTTCATCTGCTGGATGTAGACGTCGAAAAAACGCTGCGCGATGTCGACGGCCACGTCCGCCATGTCCTCGGTGAGCGTGCGTTGGGCGATGCGGTAGGTGAGCGGTTCGAGGCGCTGCTGCCACTTCAGGGCGTTGAACTGGAAGAGCGGCTGCTCCAGCCCGATGGTCACCGGCGTCGTCTGCCACTGCCTGAAGTCCCGCTCGCCAAACTGGTCGACGCGGCTCAACCCGGAGGTGACGAAGAGTTGGCCGCCGGTCAGGGGAATAGACTGCTCGACGGCGACGCTGGCGCGCGAGAAGAGGCGGCTCTGCTCCACGTACTGTACCGAGCCATCGTCCAGCACGAGGTCACTGATCGAGCGCTCCAGGCCCGGCGCGCTGCCGCTCAGCGAGAGGGATGGAAGAAACTGCGACTGGTAGGCCTCGAAGAACCACTCGGACTGCTCAAACTGGAGCCGCGCGATGGCGGCGGACGGGCTCGACGTCTGCGCGCGCTGGATGGCGTCCTGCAGCGCGAGCCGCAGCGTGTCCGGCGCGGCCGGCTGGGCACGGACGGGGGGCATCGTGAGCAACAGAAGCGCGGCGAGAAGTGCGTATCGCATCATCGATTCGGGGACGGTGGAATGAACGTGGTCAACAAAACAGCATTGTGAAGCAGCCGAGCACGCTTCGGCTGCGCCCAAACGCTGGGGGTTCGTCCTCCTGAGCGCAGTGCCAACAGGACCGCGTCGAAGGATCCCCGTCGGCTGTACTCCCGTGTGCGCCGGGGCAGCCCCGACCGCCGGAGATCCCTCGACGTCGCTATGCGCCAATCGGGATGACCGGGGTGCTGCTGGATGTCCCCCGCACTCCACGGGCCGTGGGATCGATCACGCGTGCCGCAGGGCCTCGACGGGGTTCTGCTCGGCGGCGCGCTTGGCCGGCAGCAGCCCGAAGATGAGCCCGACGCCCGCCGAGACGACGAACGCCAGCAGCACGGCGCCGATCGACACGACGGTCTGGATCCCCGTGGTCCACTCGATGCCCATACTGAGGCCGATGCCGAGGGCCACGCCCAGGAGGCCGCCCGCAAAGCTCAGCGTGAGCGCCTCGATCAGAAACTGCTGGACGATGTCGGTCTCTTTCGCGCCCACCGAGCGGCGCACGCCGATCTCGCGGATCCGCTCCATCACCGAGGCCAGCATGATGTTCATGATGCCGATGCCGCCCACGATGAGCGAGATCGAGGCGATGGCCGCCAGCACGATGTTGAAGATGGTCTGCGTGCGGCGCTCCTGCTCCAGGAGCTGCTCGGGGATGACCACCTGGTAGTCGACCACGTCGTTGTGGCGGCGGCGCAGCATGCGGCTCACCACGTCCGCGACCGGCGATACCAGCGCGGAGGATTCAACCTGCACCGCGAGCCGGTCGAGCTGGTGGTAGTTGACCGGCGCCTGCTGGGCCGCCGCGCCGTTCTCGTCGTCGCTTTCTTCTTCTGCGGCGGCTTCGATGTCCTGCTCGCTGACGCGCGCCCGGTTCAGCGTGCGCAGCAGCACCGTGTTGATGGGCGCGTAGATGTCGTAATTGTAGTCGCGGATGCCGAGGTCCTCGATGTCCTGGGTCGAGAGCGCACGCCGCTCCAGTACGCCGACCACCGTCAGCCACACGGAGCCGCACTTGATCCGGTTGCCGATGGCGGGCGCCTGGGCAAAGAACCGCGTCTTGACGTCCGCCCCGATGACGGCCACGGGCGCGGCGTTCGCGAGCTGCTGCTCGGTGAAGGCGGTGCCCTCGGCGAGCCGGACGCGGTCGTCCTCGAAGTGCGCGTGCGTAACGCCGACGAGTTTCGTCGAGCGCCGGAAGCCGGCCCGCACGGCGTTCGTTTCGACCACGATCTCCGGGCTCACGGCGGCGACGCCGGGAATCGTTTCTTCGATGCTGCGGGCGTCGGCCATCGTCAGGCCGGGCGAGTACGGGCGCTTTTGCTGCGGCAGCGTGCTCCCGGTGCTGGATTCGATCGGCCCTTCCTCCTGCTCCACGACGGGCCGCACGATCACGTTGTTGGCACCCAGGATGCGAATCTGCTGCAGGATCTCTTGCTCGGCGCCCTGCCCGATGGCGAGCATCGCAATCACGGAGGCGACGCCGAAAATGATGCCGAGCGATGTGAGCAGCGCCCGCGTCTTGTTCTGGACGATCGACTCGACGGCGATCAGAAAGTTGTAGGAGAGCTTCTGCAGCATGAGGCCGGGAGCATGAGACCGGGAGACAGGCCGAAAAGCTATGGCGTGCGCCGTGCGAGTTGATCATCGCGCGGCGGATCACCGTCCAGCGTGAGCAGGGGCAGGCCGGACGTATCCGCGGGCAGCGAGAGGTAGAGCGCGTCCTCGGGCGTCACGCCGGCGTCGACGATCGCGCGGTTCTCGTTCAGCAGGCCGAGGCGTACCTGCTGGCGCACCACGCCGCCGCCCCGGCGGGCAAACACGTACGTCAGCGAGTCCTGCGTGTGAACCGTTTCGAGCGGGATATGGAGCGCCTCCTCCCGCTCCGCGACGACGATTGTGTTGCTCGTCGTCATGGCCGGGCGGAGCGTCGTGTCGCGCTCGCTGATCTCGATCTCGACGCGGAACACCTTCGCGTCGGAGTTGGGCCGCTCCTCGCCGATGTTGGCCACCGAGGTGACCGTACCGGTCAGCCGCTTGTCGGGCGCCGCGTCTAGTCCCACTTCGACCGGCTGGCGTGCCTTCACCTTCTGGATGTCGACCTCGTTTACGAACGTAATGGACTGCATCACGGAGAGGTCGGGCAGCGTGGCGACGACCGGGTTCCACGGGCTGATGGTGCCGCCTTCGGTGAGCTTGCGCCCGCGCCGATCGCGCCGATAGACGACCATGCCGTTCTCCGGCGCGCGGATCGTAAAGTCTTCGCTCAGCGCCTCCAGCTCGCGCAGTTCGTTCTGGGCCTTGGAGAGCTGCGCGGCGGACTCACGCATCTGAGCGCGGGCTTGCTTGACCTTCGTCTCATAGTTGGCGACGGCCTGCTCGTAATCCCGCTCCGCCTTCTCGTAGTCGATCTGGGCCTGGCGGCGGACCGAGGGGGCTTCGTAGGCGGCTTGCTCCATGCGCAGTTGCGCCTCTTCCATCGCAAAGCGCAAACTGACCTGCTCGTCGCGCGCCTCGCTCAGCGTGAGCGACGTGTCGAGCTGCGTCTGCTCGTACTGCGACTGGGCGGTCTGCAGCTCCAGGCGCACATCCTGCAGGCGGCTGTTGAGTTCGGAGCGGTCGAGCTCGGCCACGAAGTCGCCCCGCTCCACGATGGTGCCTTCCGGCACGAGGCGCGTGATGGCGATGTTGTAGATCCGTGCGCGGCGCGCCTCCCGGGGGCCCGCAATTTCCACCGAGTTCTTGGCTTGCAGCTCGCCGGTGGTGGTGACCGTCACCCGAAACGGGCCACGGTCGGGATAGACCATCAGGTCGCGCGTCTGCTCGCTATCCGACCGGGTCCACCACCCGATGGCCACAAGCACGATAACACCCAACAGGCCGAGCGTGAGGGTTCGTTTATTCATGACGGGAGCACCGAGGCGTGACGGGACGGACGCGCAGCCTGCTGCACGGCCGGAGGACGCCCCGCCGCGCACTGCAGCACGCTAGATACTACATGTAACGTAGTAAGCACATCGGTATTGTGCGAATGTCTCGATAAAACATGCGCGGAATCGTTAGGGGCATGGGGCCGCAGTTGCATGCATGGCGGTCAACCTGCACCTTAAACGGTCCACGTACCACGACTCACCGCAGCGCGCCGGAGTGTATCCATGGCTACTTCCCCCGCTTGGATCGTTTGCAAGTTTGGAGGCACCAGCGTCTCCACGCGAGACCGCTGGGACACCATCGCCCGTATCGCCCAGACGCACTATGACGCCGGCCGGCGGCCATTTCTGGTGTGTTCGGCCGTGAGCGGCATCTCCGATCAGCTGGAAGCGCTGCTGGCGGCCGCCCAGAACGACGATCCCGCGCCGGTACTCGACCGCATTCGCGCACGGCACGAGGCGCTGGCGCGGCAGCTCAACGTGGACGTCGCGCGGCTGGATGACGGCTTCGCGGCGCTCGAAGGGTTCGTCGAGACGGCCACGCAGGCGTCGAGCATCGAACCCCGTCTGCGCGCCGAGGTCATGGCGATGGGCGAGTTGCTGTCGACGC
>JAAAPH010000438.1 GCA_009908415.1 Bacteroidota bacterium | reverse complement strand
GGCCTCTCGTCAACGCAGACGGGGAAGTCGTCGGCATCAACACGCTCAACCTGTCCCAGTCCGGCGGCAGCGAAGGGCTCGGATTTGCCGCCCCCAGCAACATCGTTCGCAATATCTTTCGACAGATTCGCGACCAGGGCTACGTCCGCCGCGGCGTCATCGGCGTCCACGCCCAGACACTCACGCCCGACCTAGCAGAGGGCCTGCAGATGAACCCCAATCATTCTGTGATCTTGGGCGACGTCTACCCCAACAGCCCCGCCGCTCAGGCCGGGCTACAACCGGGCGACGTTGTGACCCACCTCGACGGGAAGCCCCTGGAGAACGCACGGCAACTGGACGTGAATCTGTATGGCTACCCCATCGGCTCCTCGGCCACGCTAACAATTCAACGCGACGCGCAAACGCTGACGCGGAGGGTCCGCGTGGTGGAGCGGTCCGACTCGCGCGCTCGCTTTGCGAGGCTGGCTACGCCGGAAGATCACCTCGTTGAGTCGCTCGGCATTTTGGGCGTGACAGTCCGCCCCGAGGTGCGCCGCCTACTTCCCACGCTGCGCTTTGACACGGGTGTGGTGGTGGCGGCCAGCAGCGGCAGCCCCAGCCTGTGGGGCAATCGCCTCCAACCGGGGGATGTCATTTTTCGGATCGCAGACCGCCGCGTTCGCACGCTCCAGGACCTCCGTCAAGCGCTCCTCATGCACGATGACACCCGCATCTTGGTCGCCCAGGTGCAACGTGGCCCTACACTACAGTATCTTACCTTTGGCCAACTCAACTGAGGCCCCGGTCGAACCCGCTCGGGGTTGCGCCCCCTGCTCTCGGTCGCTATATTTCTGACGTGCTGCTCTTCCCACGCCTAGCGATCACCCCATGAGACGCCTGCTCGTTGTTCTTTCGTTCCTCGTCCTGTTCGTCACGGCCGCGTCGGCCCAGTCCCTGCCGGCCGACAAGCAGCAGGTGCTTGATGAAGCGCAGGCCCTCCAACCCACTGTCGAGGAGCTCTCGATGGCGCTGTGGGATTACTCGGAGACGGCGCTCCGCGAGAACCAGTCGGCCGACCGGCTCGCGGCCGAACTGGAGCAGCACGGGTTTACCATCGAGCGCGGCGTGGCCGACATGCCGACCGCGTTCGTGGCCAGCTACGGGAGCGGACGCCCCATCATCGGCATCCTGGCCGAGTTCGACGCCCTGCCGGGCGTGGGCAATAAAGCCGCACCGCAACAGGCGCCTCGTGAGGACGGCAAGACCGCCGGGCACGGCTGCGGCCACAACGTCTTCGGCGCAGCCTCGACGGCCGGCGCCATTGCGCTCAAGCGCGCGATGGAAGCCCAGGACGTGCCCGGCACCGTTCGGCTGTATGGCACACCGGCCGAAGAGACTGTCGTCGGGAAGGTGTACATGGCGAAGGCCGGGCTCTTTGCCGACCTCGATGCCGCCATCGAGTGGCATCCCAGTACGGCAACCGGAACGATCAACAATCCCGGGCTGGCGATGAACAACTTCACCGTCACGTTCCGCGGGCAAACGGCGCATGGGGCCTCGGATCCATGGAACGGGCGGAGCGCCCTCGACGCCGTCGAGCTCATGAACTACGGCGTCAACTTGATGCGCGAGCACGTAAAGCCGACCACGCGCATCCACTATGTGATCGAAGACGGTGGCAACGCGCCCAACGTGGTCCCCGATTACGCAAAGGTGTGGTACTACGTGCGCGACATCAACCGCGATGAGGTGGAGGGCTATTACCAGCGCATCCTCAAAATCGCCGAGGGTGCCGCGATGGGGACCGAGACGACGCACGAGGTGCACCTGACCACCGGCGTGCACGAGCGGTTGCTCATCCGCCCGATGCAGGAAGCGGTCCAGGCCAACATGGAGATCGTGGGCCCGCCCGACTTCACGGAGGACGACCAGCAGTTTGCCCGATCCATGCAGGAGTTTATCGACGCCGACCAGGACGGCTTCAGCACCGAGCTCAAGCCGCTGGCCGACGCGCCGGAGGCCCCGAGCGGCGGCTCCACCGACGTCGCCGAGGTCAGCTACTCCACGCCGACGGTTGGCTTCCGCGTCGCCACGGCCCCGCAAGGTGTGCCCTGGCACAGCTGGTGCGTGGCCGCCAGCCATGGCACGGACGCAGCCATCAAAGGCGGCGTAGTGGCCACAAAGGTCATCGCGATGACGGGCTTCGACCTGCTGACCGACGACGCCCTGCTGCAGGCCGCGCAGGCGACGTTCGACGAGCTCACGGGCGGGGCGCCGTACGAGTCGCCCATTCCCGAGGACCAGGCGCCGCCCGTTCCGCCAACCTCCAGTCAATGAGGCTTCCCGTTGGCGCTGTGCGCCTCCGGCCCGGACCGCACGGCCTCGCCTGAACCCCCGCTGCAACGACGCGTTGGAATCAACCTCAACGCCCCCTGATTCAGCGTCCGGCTGCCGCTCCATGAAGCTTCTGCTCTTCGATATCGACGGGACCCTCCTGCATGCGAACGGGACAGGCCGCACGGCCGTCGAAAAAGCCCTCTCCGACCTCTGCGGCTGCAGCATCTCCACCGACGGCGTGACGTTTTCGGGCAAGACGGACCCCGCTATCATGCGTGAGATCCTGGAAGCAAATGGCCTCGACCCGGCCGACACGCTGGTACGCGACGCCTTGGACGTGTACGAAGAGACCGCCCACGCGGCCTTCGACCCGGACACGGTCGATGCCTTACCGGGGACCACCGCCCTGCTCGACCGCCTCGCCCCCCGTCAGGAGGTGCACCTGGGCCTGCTGACCGGCAATATCGAATCGATGGCCTATCGGAAACTGAACGCGGTCGACTTCGATCACCATTTTGCGTTCGGCGCGTTCGGGAGCGACCATTCCGAGCGGCACCACTTGCCTCCCGTCGCCGTGGCACGGGCGCTCGCACACACCGGCCACCAATTCCGCGGAGCCGATGTCGTCATCATTGGTGACACGCAGCACGACATCCATTGCGGACGCCATGTCGGGGCGCTCTCGGTCGCCGTGTGTACCGGACGGTATGCCCGAGGCGAGCTTGCGGCCCATGACCCCGACGTGCTGCTCGACGACCTGTCCGACGCGGAGGGCTTCGTAAACGCCGTACTCGGATAGGCCGGGCTTCCGCGCTGCGACGGACGCGCGCACGATCACGCTCGGGGGCTATCGGCACCGCTACTACTCGTCGGTTGCCCCCGCCGCCCCGCACCGGACCGTCATTGCGCTGCACGGCTTTGGGCTGGATGGCGCGCTGGCTGCCCCGCGTGGGCGGAGCCCGCTGGACGAACGCGCTGCTGCGTCAACCATGGGTCCGCGAGTGGCTTCTTCCTCATCTGCCCATGGGACGGATCCTGGCCCGCCCCGATGTCATCCGCCAGGCCCTTCGGCTTCGGCACTCCCACTACGCCCTCGACCTGGACACCACCGGCCTGGACACCACCGGCCTACGCGATCGCCTCCGCGCTGTCCCCCAACCCGTGGGTGTCATCTGGGCAATGCACGACCCGTTGCTGCCCCCGTCACGTTGGGCGGGTCCGCGCCGACGTGCCGCAAACCCTCATGTATCGGCTGCCACGGAGCGGCCACATCCCGATGTAGGATGACCCGGCTGGCTTCACCGACCGAGTGGCCCGGTTTGCAGCCCGGATCGGGTAAAAAGAAAGAGCGGGGCCGCCCGAAGGCCGCCCCGCTCTTCATCATGCAGAAAACGCGCGATTAGAAGTCGAAGTCATCCATCCCGTCCGGCATGGACGCACTGCTCTTCTCCTTCTCGGGCTCCTCGGCGATGATCGACTCCGTCGTCAGGAGCAGGCCGGCGATCGATCCCGCGTTCTCCAGCGCGGTACGCGCCACCTTGGTTGGATCCAGTACGCCATCCTTCAGCAGGTGGCTGTAGGTTTCCGTGCGGGCGTTGAAGCCGAAGTCGCCCTCGCCTTCGAGCACGCGCTGCACCACGATGGAGCCTTCCAGCCCGGCATTGAACGCGATCTGGCGGAGCGGCGCCTCAAGCGCACGCCGCACGATGCTCGCGCCGATGCGTTGGTCGTCGTTGTCTACCTCGAGGTCGTCCAGCGCGCTGATGGCCCGCAGGTACGCGACACCGCCGCCCGGAAGGACGCCTTCCTCGACGGCCGCCCGCGTCGCATGTAGGGCATCTTCGACGCGCGCCTTCTTCTCCTTCATCTCGGGCTCGGTGGCGGCGCCGACCTTCAGCACGGCCACCCCGCCCGCGAGCTTCGCGAGGCGCTCCTGCAGCTTCTCGCGGTCGTAGTCGCTCGTCGAGCTCTCGATCTGCTGCTTGATCTGATTGACCCGCGCCTGGATCTGCCGCTCGGCGCCCGCGCCATCAACCACGGTGGTGGTGTCCTTGTCGATGACGATCCGCTTGGCGTGGCCGAGCTGATCGAGCGTGGCATTTTCGAGGCGGTAGCCCTTCTCTTCGCTGACGACCGTACCGCCCGTCAGCACGGCAAGGTCTTCGAGCATGGCCTTCCGGCGATCGCCGAAGCCGGGCGCCTTCACGGCCGCGACCTTCAGCGTGCCACGCAGCTTGTTCACCACGAGCGTGGCGAGCGCCTCGCCTTCAATGTTCTCCGCCACGATGAGAAGCGGGTTGCCGGTCTGAGCCGCCTTCTCCAGAATCGGGAGGAGGTCCTTCATGGCGCTGATCTTCTTGTCAAAGATGAGCACCTGCGCGTCCTCCAGCACCGCCTCCATCTCCTCGGAGTCGGTGACGAAGTAGGGCGAGAGGTAGCCGCGATCGAACTGCATGCCCTCGACGACGTCGAGGGTTGTTTCGAGGCCCTTGGCCTCTTCGACGGTAATGACCCCGTCCTTGCCGACCTTGTCGAACGCGTCAGAGATCAGGTCGCCAATCTCCCGATCGTTGTTGGCCGAGATGGAGGCGACCTGCGCAATCTCGTTCTTGCCGGCAATGTCCCGGCTCTGCGCGCGCAGGTTCGACACGATGGCTTGCACGGCGGCATCGATGCCACGCTTCAGGTCCATCGGATTCGCGCCGCTCGTCACGTTTTTGAGGCCGGCATTCATGATGGCCTGGGCAAGCACGGTGGCGGTCGTCGTGCCATCGCCGGCCACGTCCGACGTCTTGGACGCCACCTCCTTCACCATCTGGGCGCCGATGTTTTCCAGACGGTTCTTCAGGTCGATCTCTTTAGCGACCGTAACCCCGTCCTTCGTCACAGTCGGCGCACCGAAGGACTTTTCCAAAATTACGTTCCGGCCTTTTGGGCCGAGCGTTACCTTGACGGCGTTGGCCAGTTGGTCTACGCCCTGCTTGAGAGCCTGACGGGCTTGTGCGTTGAATACAATTTGTTTGCTCATGACTCGCGTGAATGGTTACGTCGTGAAATGGTGTGTGGGTGCGTACACGGACAGGGAACGAGCGCCCCGTCCGTTCGCGAGGAGGCTCCGTTAGTCTTCGATCCGACCAAGGAGATCCGACTCCTTCATGATGAGCAGGTCTTCCCCATCGAGAGTAATTTCGGTGCCGGCATACTTCCCGTAGAGCACGGCATCGCCTTCTTTCACTTGGAGCGCGATCCGCTCGCCGTTCTCGACGCGGCCATCCCCGACGGCCACGACAGTGCCCTGCTGGGGCTTTTCCTTGGCCGTGTCCGGGACGTACAAGCCCCCCGCCGTCTTCTCGTCAGCCGGTTGCGGCTTCACGGCGACACGGTCTCCAATCGGCTTAAATGTTGACATGGTATACACCTCTTTTTTTAATCACTCATTCGAGATGAAATAAACCGAACCTTCTTGGTCTCTGCGACCAAGTTTTCAGTCTCGCTGCGCTATCAATCGACGTACCACACCGTCGTAGTCGGCAAAATTGGCAGACCGGGATGGAGACGCGGCATCGGACCCATGCGGACGGATCGGCGGCCGCATCTACGGACTGCCACAACGTACGACGCCGAGCCTGAAGGGGCTGACAATTCGGCTGAGCCGTCCTTCGGCGGCTGCCTCTACCGGCGAAACGACCGCAGCGAGAAGCGCCGCGCGACCGGACGGAAGTACCCGCCGCGTGTGGCCCGCACCTCCTCGACCGTAATAAACGGATCGGTATCATCCGTGTGCATGATCTCCATGACGCGCTCCACATCCTTCCGCTCGACGACGACGTTCAAGATATGCACCGGGTGCGTTCGCCCCCGGCCGTCGAGCTCGGTCACGGCAAACCCGTGGTCCCGGAGCGTGTCGGCCGCCTGCTGGGCTGCCGAGGCTATCTTCGTGGGATCCGTTTGGCGGTAGGTGGCCCGTACGACATTGGTGCCGAGTGCAAAGCGCTCTTCCAGCCAGATACCCACAAAGTTACCCGCCGCGAAGCCCCCGGCATACCCCACGACATGAAAGACAGACGTGAGATGCTGCAACGCCGCCCCAACGGCAAAAAGCCAGATCAACACCTCGAAAAACCCAAGAGAAGCGGCTTGCACTCGATAGCCGCGCACGCCCAGAATTAGGCGTAGCGTGCCCATCGACACGTCAATAATCCGTAGTCCGAAGATAATCAGAGCCCCGATCGGGGCCGCCAATAGCGCGCTCATAGAGGGCAACAAACGGTAGACAACACACGTCGGCAGGCATGTACAACGAAGCGCGGCGCCCCCCGGATTGCAACTCCTCCGGCTACCACGGGACGGTCTGCCCTTCCCAGGAAAGGAATGTCCCTCGATCGGCTAGTGACAGATCGTCGAGCACGGCCAGCACGTTGCGGACGGACTCCTCGGGGGTGAGCGTAGCGCCCGCCCCGCCCATGTCGGTCTGCACCCAGCCGGGCGTGACGGCGACGGCAAGCACCCCGCGGGATTCGAGGTCGAACGCCATGCACCGCGTCAGCATGTTCAGCGCTGCTTTACTGGCCCGATAGCTCTGCCACGCACTGGCGCTGCGGGTCTGCTCGATGGAGCCCAGCGCGGAGGTCACGTTCACAACCGTCGGCAGCCGCTCCGAGGCCTCCGCAGCCGCCAGCAGGTCGGTGGCGCGCTGCGCCACCAGCGCCGGCCCGATGGCATTGACGCGAAAGACGCGGGCCATCCGGTCGGGATCAAGGCCGCCGAACCGGTCGGCCCGCCCGCCGCCGTTGATGCCGGCATTGTTGAGCAGAAGGTGAAGCGCGTCGGTCTCCAACTCGACGACGCGGAACGCCTCCTCGATGGACGTTTCGTCGGCCACGTCGAGCGGAACGAGATGAACGCGCTCCGGATAACGCTGTGCCAGCGTGTGAAGGGCATCGGCGGCGTCCGGTTGCCGGCAGGTAGCGAACACGTGGTCGCCCCGATGGAGGAGTTGGCGTGTAAATTCGAGGCCCAGCCCCCGGTTGGAGCCGGTGACTAGCGCGTAGCGGTCAGGCATAGCAGGAGGAGGTTCGGAAGAGTTGACCGGTTCAATTTCCGGATCGGCGGCAAAAAATACCACCGCTCGCCGAGCCCCATCCGCACCCTCTTCGCTGCACCATCATTGGCAGGGAGCGCAGCCCCCCGATGGAGCCGGCTACGCCCCGTATAGACACAAAAAAAGCCGGCACAGCGCCCTGAAACGCTGTGCCGGCTACCCCACCATGAAACAAACACTACCAGAGGAGGGGCTGCAAAGTACCCTGCAACCCTTCGCCTACTCTATTTAGCAATCGTCATACCAGCCCTGTCAGGCCACCCCCGCCCGCCTGGCTGCCTTGGGGAGAAACCCACTGGCTACTCGTCCCAGCGCTCCGTGTGAGACGAAGCCACCGGACGGCCCGCGTCCGGCTCGGCCCCATCGTGCGCCTCGGTAGCCGGCGGAGCCGACGCGGGCGATTGGTCAGCGGCCTCCAATGTGAAGCGGTCCAGCAGTTCGCGGAGTCGTCCCCCAGCATCGCCCAGCCCATCCACCACGTCGGCGATCTGCCGGATGCCCTGCGCCTGCTCTTGCGTCACGGTAGAGATCGACTCGATGCTTTCCGAGATCTGCTCGCTGGTTACCGACTGCTCTTCGGTGGCGGCGGCGATGGTATTAATCCGGTCGCTCACCGCGTCGGTGCTTTCCACGATGCTCCCGAAGGCCTCGCCGGCTTCATCGGCTAGTTCGATCCCTTCCTCCACTTCTTCTCGGCCGTTCTGGATGGACTGCACGGCGCGGTGCGTTTCGTCCTGGATGGACGCGATCATCTCTTCGATCTCCCCGGTGGCCGTCGCCGTACGCTCGGCAAGCTGCCGTACCTCGTCGGCGACCACGGCGAATCCCTTTCCGTGTTCCCCCGCACGCGCCGCCTCAATCGCAGCGTTCAAGGCCAGCAGGTTGGTCTGATCGGCAATCTCGTCGATCGTCGCCACGATCTCCCCGATCTGCTCGCTGGAGGCGCCCAGTTGATCGATCGTGTCGGCGGACTCGGTCACCACGCGACCGATCTTCTCCATCTTCTCGACCGTCTTCATAATGACCTGACCGCTTTCCTCGGCGCGCTTTCCGTTTTCAGCAGCAATGCTCGCCGTCGTCGTAGCCGTTTCCGCGTTGTCGACGATGGTGCGGCTCATCTCCTCCATGGCCGCGGCCACCTCGTCGGCCTGCGCCGACTGCTCTTGCGCGCCCGTCGCCAGCTGCTGGGTCGATGCGTTGACCTCGGCCGTGGTAGACGCCGTCGACTCGACCACGCCCGACACCTCTTGCAGCATGGAGCGAACGTTGGCCACCGAGCGGTTGAAGCCGTCGTACAGCGTGCCCATGGCCCCCTCGGCGTCCGCGTGCAGCCGGACCGTCAGGTCGCCATTTGCGAATCGCTTCATCGCTTGGAGGACGGTATCTACGTGCTGCTCCAGCTCGTCGTTTTGGGCTTTCATCTTCGCGCTCAAGGCCTGCGCTTCCTGGGCTTTTTCCTGCGCAATCTCTTTTTCTTCCTCCAGCTCATCCATCAAAGCCTCGGCCTGTTCGTTGCGCATCTTGGCGGTGGCCTGTGCCCGCGCCGTCTCTCTCAGCCGCCGCACGTTTTGGATGCACCCCTTCGTCAGAAATCCGACCTCCAGCACGACCCACCCGGCGTGCTCGAAGATGCGCAGTTCGCTGCCGGTCACGACGCCGAAGATCGACTCCGGCCAGAAGATGCCGCGCGCGAAGTGGTCCACGGCGGTGACGAACGCTCCGGTGAAGAGCACCGGCCAGTCCTGATAGATGGCGAGAATGCCCAGGGAGGCAAAGACGTGAAAGTGCGTCTCGATGCGCCCGCCCGTCAGGTGGATAAGCAGCGCCGACATCAT
>JAAAPH010000036.1 GCA_009908415.1 Bacteroidota bacterium | reverse complement strand
CAGTAGGTGGGTCAGCGCGTCCGCAAGCGGGATGCCGTTGGATAGGTCGGCGTCGACGATGCCATGGAGCGTCGCGCTCTGGGCCACCGACCCGTCAATCTGAATCAGCCGGTGATGCGCCTGCTCCAGGCAGACGCGCCGCTGGCGGACCACGACGTAACCGATCGAGGCAATTTCGTCGCGGCGTGGGTCGAGGCCGGTCATCTCCAAGTCCAATACGACGAACTCCAACTCTCGCACGTCGGCGCGCCGGGGCGGGAGCGGTGCGCCGAGGAAGTCCGCCATCGGGGCGGCGGGGGCACGCCAGCGGTGCCAGTGGTGTCGGAGCGCGGTCCACATGCTACCGGATGAGGCTCGTCTGGTAGCGTTGTTCGAGGGCCGACTGCATGCGGCTCACCACCTTGAAGGCATCCTTCAGGTGGCGGCGCTCAAAGTCGGAGAGCGTGCCGGGCGACACGAAGTTGTCGGGTGCGTCTCCCGCGCGGAGCTGCCGCGCCTGATGGCGCAGCCGCACGAGGGCGATGAATTCGAACGCGTCGCGCAGGTTGTCCGCGTCGGCTGAATGCATGGCGCCGCTATCGGCCAGCGCATCCAGCCGGCCGTGGGTGTTCACAGCCGCGACGCCATGGGCGAGCGCATGGATCCGGGTCAGGTCGATGGCGGGAACGACGCCGTTGTGTTTGAGGTCGAGCGTCTTCTCTTGATCGCCGTGCTTCTTCAGGACGAACTGGCGAAAGAAGCCCAGCGGCGGCTCGAACTGGAGCGCATCGACCGTCAGGCTTGCGAGGAAGATCGTGTTATTGGCCGTCTGCTCCAGCACATCCGCGCGTAACTGCTCCGTCAGCGTGGCGTCGCCGTGGAGGTGGCGCATGTCGAAGAAGATGCTGGCGTGCATGAGCGCTTTCGGTGATGGCTCCTGAATCCAATTGCGAAAGTACCGCCGCCACCGGGCGATCGGCTGGCGCCACATCGCGTTGGTGGCCATCACCTCGCCGGGACAGTAGGCGTACCCGCAGGCAGCAAGGCCGTCGGCCACGAAGCGGGCGAGGGCGGCGAAGTACGCGTCGTGCGCATCGAGGTCCACCTCGTTCGAGAGCAGGAGCGCGTGGTCCTGGTCGGAGTGGGCTGTCTGCTCGCGGCGGGCCTGCGAGCCGAGGGCCACCCACGCGTACGGCACGGGCGGCGGACCGAGCTCTGCCTCGGCAAGCTTCAGGAGACGCTCGGTGATGGCGTCCGTCACGGCGGTCGCGAGGCGCATCGTGTCGTCGGCGCGGGCATCCGCCTCCACGAGGTGGACCACCATCGACGGGAGGCGCTCGCTGACTGTGGCGAGGCCCTCCACCGACGCTTGCTTGCGCACCTCGCCCACGAGGTAGACGGGGTTGTCGGCCTGCAGCCGCATCAAGTCCGTCGTCGTCACCATGCCGGCGATGCCGTCGTCATCCATCACGGGCAAGTGGTGGATGTTATGCTCGCTCATGACGAGCAGCGCCTCAAAGGCGTATGCGCTCACCGAAAGAGTGACGGGGTCGGGCGTCATGATGGATGCGACCGGTGCGCCGGGCGCGTGCCCCCGTGCGATGACCCGGCGGCGCAGGTCACGATCTGTGATGATGCCGTGCAGTCCGTTGCCATCGTGAATCAACAGCGATGACACGCGCGCGTCGGTCATCTGCTGGGCCGCTTCCCGGATGGGACGGTCGGGCGGCGCGCAGACAGGGGCCCGACGGATGAGGGAGGCAAGGCGCGTGGTGAGGGCGACGTTCTGCTGGCGCCGCTCGCGCAGCGCGGCCTTCACCCGTTCGGCGTGGGCGCGGTTGAAGAAGTGGTCGAACGCCGCGCTGTCGCTGCGCAGCCGGTCGAATACGGCATCGGGGATCAGGTAGAACAGTGAGTCTTCGAGGGTTGTCACGCGCCGCGCCGCCGGGGACTCGGTGAGGAGTGACGGGTAGCCGAAGTACTCGCCCTCGCCGAGGCGTTCCACGAGCGTGTCGTCTTCGTCATGCAGCTCCACGGCCCCTGTGCGAATCAGGTACAGCCGGTCGTTCGGCGCGCCGCGGTCCAACACGGTCGTGTCCGCGCGCTCGTAGATGATTTCAAGGTGCCGCGCAGCGTAGCGGCACAGCGGGTCCGGCATCGCATCGAACGGCGCGTGCATCGACAAGAAGTCGATGATCTCCGCCACTTCTACGGCGTCGGTCTCATCGGGATGGCGTGCGCGGCCGGTCATATCAGAGGATGGCGATCCCAGGCGGGAAGGCGACACGTGCCCTCTCAACATAGAAAACGTTGCCGTCGTGTGCAGTGCCCAAGACGGCGGGGGCACCGAGGCGAGGGAAGGGGAAAACAAAAAACCCTCTCGCCGAGAAGACGAGAGGGTCGGGTAGTAGCGGGGGCGGGATTCGAACCCGCGACCTTCGGGTTATGAGCCCGATGAGCTACCAGCTGCTCCACCCCGCGATGTTGGATTGCCTATGGTAGGCGATGCGCGTCATGAAGTCAAGTGAAGCTTTCATGATCGCGTGTCATACAAACCTTCAGAGGGGCCGAAGGTTCCTGGCCGCATAGGCAATGACTTCCATGCAAAACGACCGAGACTGGTTTCAAGATACGATCGACATCCCATCAATTTTGGTTAACTTCATGAGAGGGATGTCCAACGGATAGGGAGTTTCACGCGCACTGTTTATACTGCGGGTGTCGCTCGGCGTAAATTCCTCCATACAGCTTCCGTCTTTCCCAATGGCCACTTTGCATCCGTTCCGTGCCCAGCGCCCTCGCCCCGATGCCGCTAAAGACGTCGCCTCGGTGCCGTATGACGTCGTGAGTGTCGAAGAGGCGCGTGCGCTGGCCCAGGGCAATGCCCGGAGCTTCCTGCACGTCGTCCGCCCGGAGATCGATCTGCCGGTGGGGACGGATGAGCACGCCGATGCCGTGTACACGAAGGGGGCGGAGAACCTGCAGCGCTACGTGAGCGCGGAGTACACCGTACGGGAGGAGAAGCCGGCGCTCTACGTGTATCGCCTCGTGATGGACGGCCGCGCGCAGACGGGCCTGTTCGGATGCGTCTCCGTGGCCGAGTACGACAGCGATACGATCCTCAAGCACGAAAAGACACGCCCCGTCAAAGAGGACGACCGCACGCGCCACATCTTGACGCAGGAGGCGCACGCGGAGCCCGTGATGCTCACGTTCCGCGACGTCGAGCGGGTGAACGCGCTCATCGAGGATGTGCAGGACGACGATCCGCTCTTCGACTTTACGGCCGACGACGGCGTGCGCCACACGGTGTGGCGTGCCAGCGCCCCCAAGCCGCTCGTCGAAGCATTTACAACCGTGCCCAAGCTGTACATTGCCGACGGACACCACCGTTGCAAAGCCTCCAGCCGGGCCGCCGCCGAGTTGCGCGCCCAGGCCGAGGACATCGGCGGCACCGTACCGGAGTACGAGTTTTTCCCGGCCGTGCTGTTCCCGATGAGTCAGATGCACATCATGGCGTACAACCGCGTCGTCCGCGAACTGCCCACTACTCCGGCCGACTTCCTCGACCAACTGGCCGACCGGCTGACGCTGGAGCAAGACGTCGACGATCCGGTGCCGTCCGAAAAGGGGACCGTGTGTTTTTATCTCGACGGCGCGTGGCACCGAGCGACGCTTCCGCCGACCGAGCGCGGCACGGTCGCCGACGAACTCGACGTCGCCCGGCTGAGCGAGCACGTCCTGGCGCCGCTTCTGGACATCACCGACGTGCGCCGCGATCCGAACATCGACTTCGTCGGCGGCATCCGCGGCACGGAAGCGCTCGAAGAGCGCGTCGACCGCGGGGACGCAGCGCTCGCGGTGTCAATGCATCCGACCAGCATCGAGGAACTCCTCGCCGTGTCGGACGCCGGGCTGCTCATGCCCCCGAAATCAACCTGGTTTGAGCCGAAGCTCCGGAGCGGACTGCTCGTTCATCTGTTTCATTGAGTCCGTTGCAGGTCGGAGGAGGAGCAGGCTGCGAATGTGGAGCACCACCACAACCTGCCATCAGCCAACCTGGAACCTTTCATCCTGGAACCTTTCATCCTGAAACCGACCCAAGGCCATGACGATTCTCGTTGCTGACCGCATTGCTCCGGTGGGAATTGAAACGCTGAAGCGAGCAGGCCATGAGGTGCTCATTCAGTCGAAGCTTGAAGGTGATGCCCTGCTGGAAGCGCTTTCGTCGCACGGCCCGCAGGTGCTCATCGTACGCTCGACGCGCGTCACGGCCGCGGCGCTGGATGCCAGCACCCACCTCGGGCTTATCGTGCGCGCCGGCGCCGGGTACGACACGATCGACGTCGAAGGCGCGTCGAACCGCGGCATCTTCGTCGCCAACTGCCCGGGCAAAAACTCGGTCGCCGTGGCCGAGCTCACCCTGGGACTCATCTTGGCCCTCGATCGCAAGATTGCGGACAATGTCGCGGAGGCGCGCGCCGGGCACTGGAACAAGAAAGCGTTCGCGCAGGCGGCTGGCCTCAAAAATCGGCGCCTGGGCGTCGTGGGGGTGGGGAGCATTGGCGAAGCCGTGATTCGGCGCGCCCACGCCTTCGATCTCAAGGTGATCGCCTGGAGCCGCTCGCTCACCCGGGAGGACGCCGACCGCCTGGGCGTCGGGTGGCGGAGCGATCCGATGGAGGTGGCTGCCGACGCCGACATCGTGACGCTGCACCTGGCCGCGACGTCGGACACCAAGCACCTCGCCGGCCGGTCCTTCTTCGAGGCCATGTCCGAGGGGACGGTGTTCATCAACACGAGCCGCGCGTCGGTGGTCGACGAAGAAGCGCTCGCGTGGGCCGTTGACGCCAAGGACCTGCGGGTGGGGCTCGACGTGATGAGCGGCGAGCCGGCCCACAAAGAGGGCCCCTTCAGCCATCCCCTGGCCGATCATCCCAACGTATACATCACCCATCACATCGGCGCCTCGACGCAGCAGGCGCAGAATGCCACCGCCGAGGAGGCCGCGCGCGCAGTCACGACGTTCGATGAGACGGGCGCCGTGCCGAACTGCGTCAACCTGGCGACCCAGACGCCCGCCACGCACCAAATTACCGTGCGGCACCGCGACCGGGTGGGCGTGCTCGCGGCCATCCTCGACGAGATGCGCCGCGCCGAGTGGAACATCCAAGAGATGGACAACCTCATCTTCGAAGGCGCTCAGGCCGCCAGTGCCAGCATCCGATTCGACGGCGCGATGGACGAAGCGGTGATCCGTCGCATTGAGGACCACGACGATGTCTTCGCCGTCACGCTGATCGAGCTGTGAGTGGGTGGGTTAAAGGTTGGCAGATTGAAGGTTGGCAGATTGAGCGACGCGGGTTGCCGTCTTTCAACGCACAACGTCCAACGCACAACGTCGTATACCATCACGGAACTGAACCACTCAACGCTCCAGATTGCCATGCAAGTAGCCGACTCTGACACGCCGACCACGCCTGCCGACCGCACGCAGCGGCTCTATAACTTCTCCGCCGGACCGGCGGTGTTGCCCGAGCAGGTGCTGCTCGAAGCCCGCGACGAACTGCCTGTCTATGACCACGTGGGGGCGTCGATTATGGAGATCAGCCACCGCTCCGCGGCATACGACGAGGTCGAGGAGTCGGCGCGGCGGCTCATCAAGAAGCTCCTCGGGCTGGGCGACGACTGGCACGTGCTCTTCCTGCAGGGCGGCGCGTCGATGCAGTTCCATCAGGTGCCGCTCAACTTCTTGCCCGAGGACGGGACGGCCGATTACGTGGTCACGGGCCGCTGGGGCAGCAAGGCCATCAAGGAAGCAAAGCTTATCGGGAGCGCCCGCGTGGCTGCATCGAGCGAAGCGGACCACTTCGCGCACATCCCGCCCGAGCATACGTGGGACCTCGACCCGGACGCGGCGTACGTGCACGTCACCACGAACGAGACGGTGAATGGGAATCAGTTCTCGTGGGATCCCAGCCTCGACGTGCCCGTCGTCACGGACGCGTCGAGCGAGTTTCTGAGCCGCCCGATGGATGTGGAGGGGTACGGCCTCATCTACGCCGGGGCGCAAAAGAACCTGGGTCCGGCGGGCGTCACCGTCGTCCTCGTGCGCGAGTCGTTTCTCGAGGCCCGGAAGCAGCCCCTCCCGACGATGCTCGACTACGGCACGCATGCCGAGCGGCGGTTCAACACACCGCCCGTCTTTCCGATCTACATGGTCGAGAAGGTGTGCCGCTGGCTCGACGAACTGGGCGGTGTCGAGGCCATCCACACGATCAACCAGCGCAAGGCGAAGAAGGTTTACAACGCCATCGACGGGACCGACTTCTACCGCGGCACGGTCGACCCCAAGGACCGCTCGACGATGAACGTCACATTCCGTCTACCGAGCGAAGAACTGGAGACCAAGTTCATCAAAGAAGCCGAGCACCGCGGCTTGCTGTCGCTGAAGGGCCATCGCTCGGTGGGTGGCATCCGCGCTTCGCTCTACAACGCCCTCCCCGAAGCCGCCGTCGACGCGCTCGTCGACTTCATGGACGCCTTCGAGCGGCAGTACGGTTGACCCGGAGCGGGCGACGCAGCCGATGAGGAGCCGCAGATGCCGGGCGCGTCTGCGGCTCTTTGTTGCTCGGCCGTGGGCATTCTCCCCAAACCACAAGTGCGCTGCACGGGCCGTTCGAGGGATCGCGCTAAAGGATTTTCCAAGTAGCTGAGTTGTTGCAGGCTCGTTACCGGAGGGGGAGCACGTTTCACGCGCTATGGGGTGGGCCCGGTCGGGAGGGGGCGTTGCAAAGGGCGTCCCTTTTGTGTTGTTTATGAGGCGCGGAAAATTGTCCACGCTAAGCGAAGACGAAATCGGATGGCATTGAGCATTGGTGTACCGGCTGAGACGAAAGCCGGTGAGACGCGCGTAGCCCTCGTACCGGAGGTCGCGTCACAACTCATCGACCGGTACGACGTCGACGTGCTCGTCGAGTCGGGGGCCGGCGCGAAGGCGCTGCACGGCGATGTCGACTACGAAGAGGCCGGCGCGCGCATCGTGGCCCGGGATGAAGCGCTCGGGGCGAAGGTCGTCCTGTTCGTGCAGCCGCCCGTCGCCGAGGACATCCAGCAGCTCCAGTCCGGGCAGGTCGTGATCGGCTTTCTGAGCCCGCTCGACGAGCCCGCTATGTCGCAACAACTGGCCGAGCGCGGCGTCACGGCGCTCAGCATGGAGTTGGTGCCCCGCATCTCGCGCGCCCAGAAGATGGATGCGCTCTCCGCCATGAGCTCGCTGGGCGGCTATCGGGCCGTCTTGACGGCCGCGCATACGCTGCCGCGCTTCTTCCCGTTGCTGACCACCGCCGCCGGTACCATCAAGCCGGCTAACGTGCTCGTGTTGGGCGCCGGAGTGGCCGGGCTTCAGGCCATCGCGACGGCCAAGCGGCTCGGCGCCCGGGTGGCCGGCTACGACATTCGCCCCGCCGTCAAAGAAGAGGTTCAGAGCCTGGGCGCGGGCTTTTTGGAGCTCGAGATCGACACCGAAGACACGCAAACGGAGGGCGGCTACGCAAAAGAGCTGCAGGATGAGATTGCGGAGCGGCAGCCTGAACTGCTCGCACCGCACATCGGCCGCGCCGACGTGGTGGTTAGCACGGCGCTGATTCCGGGCCGCCCGGCGCCGCGGCTTATCAGCGAAGAGGCCATCGCGGGCATGACGCCGGGCTCCGTCGTCGTTGACCTCGCCGCGCCAAACGGGGGGAACTGCGACCTGACCGAACCGGGTGCGACCGTGACGCCGCACGACGTCACCATCATCGGCCCGCTCAACCTGCCGGCAGAGATGCCCGTCCACGCCAGCCAGTTGTACGCGAAGACGCTCGCCGCCTTCGTCGAAGAGTTCGTGGCCGATGGCGCATTTCAGATCGACTTTCAAGATGACATCTTCAGCGGCGCCTGTGTGGCGCACGAGGGCCAAGTCGTCCACGACCGCGTGAAAGAACTCGTTTGAGTATGGAATCTGAGTGTGCGGGAGGTCATGACGATTGCGGCTCCGCCACCCAGAACTCCGATCCCCAGACCCTCAAACTCCAACCTTTGATTTCCCCATGCTCAACAACCTCATTATCTTCGTCCTCTCGGCTTTTGTGGGCACGGAAGTGCTGAGCAAGGTGCCGCAGACGTTGCACACGCCGCTGATGTCGGGGGCCAACGCGATTAGCGGGATTACTATCGTCGGGGCCCTCGTGGCGGCTGGCATGGCGGGTACCGCTGGCGGCGTGTGGGTTACATGGTTCGGTTTTGCGGCGCTCGTGGTAGCCACCATCAACGTCGTCGGCGGCTTCCTCGTCACCGACCGCATGCTGCAGATGTTTGCTAAGAAGGAGCCCAAAGCCGTTGAGGGCGGTGCGGACCGCGCGGCGGTGCCGGCCACCGACGGGCGCGCGCGGACCGGCGCGAAAGCCACGCCCTTCAAGTGATCCGCATCGGAGCGCCTGCGCGACCCCCGTTTCCATCGTTCAAGCTGTCCACGCCTTATGCAAGCTGTCATCAACCTGGCGTACCTCGTGTCCGCCATGCTTTTCATCTTTGGCCTGAAGCGGCAGCAGTCGCCCGCCACGGCCCGCACCGGCAATGTGCTATCCTCGCTCGGGATGCTCGTGGCGGTCGTCGCCACGCTCTTTCTCTACGATATTCTCGATCCATGGATGATCATCGCCGGCCTCGTGCTGGGCGGAGGCATTGGGGCCGTGCTCGCGCGGCAGGTCGAAATGACGTCCATGCCGGAGCTCGTTGCGGCTTTCAACGGCTTCGGCGGGCTCGCCTCGGCGCTGGTCGCCAGCGCGGAGGTCGCGCGCTACGTTGAGGGCTCGGCAATTGCGTTGGGTCCGTTCGATAGCGTGTCGGCCATCACGATTGCGCTCAGCATCCTGATTGGGACGGTCACGTTTTCGGGGAGCTTCATCGCATATGGCAAGCTGAGCGGCACGTTGTCGGGCAATCCGATTTCCTTCCTGGGAATGCGCGCCGTGACGGGCTTGTTGCTGCTCGGCAGCGTCGCCGGCATCGTGTTCATGATCATGGAGGCGCCCGTCTTTCCGGACGTCACGTTCCGGATGGTGTATGCCGTGTCCGGACTCGCCGTTGCCGCGCTCGTGCTGGGCGTCCTGCTCGTGATTCCCATCGGCGGGGCCGACATGCCGGTTGTCGTGGCGCTCCTGAACTCCTATTCGGGCCTCGCCGCGGCGGCGACGGGCTTCGTTATCAACAACACGGCGCTCATCGTGAGCGGCACGCTCGTGGGCGC
>JAAAPH010000501.1 GCA_009908415.1 Bacteroidota bacterium | reverse complement strand
CCGATCACTTCGATGTCATCGAGGTGGAGCAGGTCGGCCCCGATCAGCGGGCCCAAGACGCCGGCTGTGAAGGCCACCGGCGGCGCAAAGGCGGGCGCGAGCAGATACGCCGACGCGACGGCCACCAGGACGGGCACGAGCGCCGGCATGGTGATGCCCCGGTCGGGCACGGGGTTCGCCAGCAGGTAGCAGACCCCCGTGTTGAGCGCCACCGCGCCGAGCGCTGCGATGAGCAGGAAAAGATCCTCACCGGCCAGCCGACTCAGTTGGTAGAGCGCGAGCAGCGTAGGCACGATGCAGCCGCCCACGTTGATCGCGATCACCGTTGACGCCTGACGGTGCACGCGCTGGGGCATGAGGCGCCCGATCCCGAACAACTGGATGGCGGGCATCTCCACCGTCTCCTCGCGCGGAATCCGCTTCACGGGAATGTCGATCAGGCCACCGATAAAGATGCCGCCCGCCGCCAGCAGGGACGTCGTCGGGTTGAGGCCCAGCTTCGCCAGGGCGGTGAGCATGACATCCGCCAGGAGGACGGGGAGAAGCAGAAGGGCGGCGAGGAGAACGAGCGCGAAGCAGCCGGGCGGGAAGGAGCGCATGGCAGGTGCGGAGGCGAGACGTGCGAAACGATCGGATGGGGTGAGATGCTGCTGCATGGTAGTCGATTGCATGGTTCCACGCAACGCGGAGCGCAAAGTTGAACGGGGGCCGCGTTTGCACGTGGGGCGGGTATTTCCGTACATGAAGACAGCCGGCTGTGCGCGTCCGCGACCGCCGGATTCTACGCATTGCTTTACCACTCCACCCTGTCCCGTTCATGACCCGTTGGTTCTCCCGCCTGCTTCCCCTTCTGCTTCTTGCTGGCCTGGTTGCGGTCCCCACCCCGCTGGCCGCCCAGACGCCCGATCCGTGCCGCTCCACCCACGACGCGCGCCAAGCTTTTGGGCGCTGCGCCGGGGAGGCGTTCGACTTCTACGCGTTCGGCCCATACCGCGAGGCGGTGCCGCGGCCCGTCGACGTGCTCGGCTACCCCCTCGGCACGTGGCACACGACGTACGGCAACATGGAGGCGTACATCGATACGCTGGCGGCGTCGGCGCCCGATCGCGTGCGGCCCATGACGTACGGCACGAGCGTCGAGGGCCAGACGCAGCACCTGCTCGCCATCGGCAGCGCGGCGCACATCGCTGAGCTGGACGCCATCCGCGCCGACCTGCAGCGCCTGACCGATCCGCGCGCCACCTCGGCGGAGGACGCGCAGCAGATCGCGAGCGAGCGGCCCGCCGTCGTGTGGATCAACGCGGCCAACGATGGGAACGAGACGGCCGCCTTCGAGGCCGTCATCCAGCTGGCCTACCAACTCGCGGCCGGGGAGGATGCCCGCACGCAGCGCATCCGCGAGGACGTGGTCGTGCTGCTTAACATGGCGCACAACCCCGAGAGCCTGACGCGCCACACGGCGTGGTACAACGCCTTCGGGATGGGCGATGCGGATCCGCAGGCGCTGGAGCACGACGCGCCGTGGGGGCTCAGCACAAACAACAACCACTACCAGATCGACCTCAACCGCGACGGCCTCGGCCTGACGCAGACGGAGAGCCGCACCGTGACGACGGCCATGCAGCACTGGCGCCCGCAGGTGTTCGTCGACCTCCACGGCCAGACGACGCAGTACTTCTTCCCGCCCAACGCGATCCCCGTCAATCCCCTCTATCCGGATCAGCTGGCCGACTGGATCGACCGGATCGGCCGGGGCAATGCCGCCGCGTTCGACGATTACGGATGGAGCTACTACACGCGCGACGTGTTCGATCTCTTCTATCCGGGCTACTGGGACTCGTACCCCAGCTTCCACGGCGCCACGGGCATGACGTACGAGACGGACGGCGGCGGCTACAAGGGCATGCGCTGGCGCCGCGACGACGGCACGATCCTCACGTTTGAGGACGGCATCGCGCACCACTTCGTCGCCTCGCTGGCCACGATGGAAACGACGGCCAACGGCCACGAAGAGCGGCTGATGGATTACTACCGCTACTTCGCCGACGCGCTGGCAGAAAGCGAGGAGGCCGAGTACGCGGCCGCCGTGCTGCTCCCGGGATCGGATGCGCGGGCCGCGGCGCGCCTCGCCACCACGCTCCAGCGGCACGGGCTGACGGTCGACGAGGTGCAAGCCGGCGGCACGGTCCGAGCCTACGACGCGCTGACGGATGCGACGCGTTCGGTCGACGTGCCCGAAGGCGCGTTCGTTGTGCCCTTCGAGCAGCCGAACTACCGGCTGGCCGAGGGGCTGCTCGCGCCGAACGTCGACCTGCCCGAAGGCTTCCGGCAGCAAGAGCTGGCCAAGCTCGCGCGCAACCTGCACCGCGCGCCCGGCGAGCGGGAGGGCTACGCGTTCTACGATATCACCGCCTGGAATCTGGCGCTGGCGGCCGGCGTGCCCATCGTGTGGACGGCCGACGCGCCCGGGCTGTCCACCACGTCGGTCACGCTGTCGGAGGGCGAGCGCAAAGCCGCCGGCGGGTGGCACGGGGACGTGGCCGATGCGCTCGACCCCGTCGTGAACGTCTCTCGCGCGCAGAGCGCGTACGTGTGGGCCCCCGGCTCGCGGGGCGCGGTGCGGCTGCTGGCCCGGCTGCAGGGCGAAGGGTTCAACGTGGCCGTCGCCGAGCGCCCGCTGGTCGTCGAAGACGAGGCGTTTCCGCGCGGCAGCTACATCGCGCGGGTCGGGCGCAACCCGGAGGCCTTGCACGACCGCATCGCCGTGCTGGCGGAGGAGGCCAGCGTGCCCGTGATGGCGGCCTCGACGGCGTTTCAGGCGTTTGGGCCGACGGGGACCGGCTCAGAGGCCACGCGCAGCCTGCGGCCGCCCAGTATCGCCGTGCTGGCGGGCGATGGCGTGAGCGTCACGTCGTACGGCGCGCTCTGGTTCGTGCTGGAGCAGCAGCTCGCGCAGCCGTTTACCGCGCTCCGCACGCGCACCCTGTCGTCCGCGCGCCTCGACGCGTTCGACGTGCTCATCCTGCCCGACGGCTCGTACGGCACGCTCACCGAGGACGCCCGGGCTGCCATCACGGACTGGGTGCAGCGGGGCGGTGCGCTCATCGGCTACGCGGACGGGGCGCAGTACATCACTGAGCGCGATCTGGGCGCGACGTTCACGCCGCCCGAGGAGGAGTCCGCACCATCGGATACGCTGACGGCCCTCCGCGAGGCCGTGGCGGCGCAGGTGGACGGGCCGGTCGGCGGGCCGACGGTGGCGAGCCCCGCGGCTGAGGCGCCGGAGCTCGCAGTCCCTGGCGCCTTCCTGCGCGTCGACGCCGACACCACGCACTGGCTCACGCACGGCTACAGCAGGGGCATGCCGGCCGTCCTCACGCGCAACGAGCCGCTGCCCCTTTCGCAGAACGGCGCGAACCCGGTCACCTACGCCACCGGTCCGCTGCGGGTGAGCGGCTTCGTCTGGCCCGAGCTCGGTCGGCGCACGTACGCCGGGCAGGCTTACGCCACCGTCGACCGCTCCGGCGACGGCGTGGTCGTCCGGCTGGCCGAGGATCCCGTCTTCCGCGTGTTTGCCGACGGCCCGCTGCACCTGCTCACGAACGCCATCTATCTCGGCGCGCGCGGCGGCCGCACCGCCAGCGGGTATTGAGCCGCGTGAAGTAGAGCCCACGGCGCGATTTCTTTCCTCTCGCGTCTTTACATCCGCTTCACGATGCCTATCTTACGCAGGCGAGAGGGCGCGAGATGGAACAGATAAGCGAAGCGGAGAAAGGCCATGGAAAACGAGCATTTTGACGCCGTCGTCGTCGGTTCGGGCTTTGGCGGGTCGGTCGCCACGTATCGGCTGGCTGAGGCGGGGATGCGCGTGTGCCTGCTGGAGCGCGGGCAAGCCTATCCGCCGGACGCGTACCCCCGGACCCCAAAGGCTATGCAGGGGGCGCTGTGGGACCCGAGTGCAGGCGGCTACGGCATGTTCGATCTGTGGTCGTTCGACGGGCTGGAGGCGCTCGTGGCCAGTGCGCTCGGCGGCGGATCCATCATCTACGCCAACGTGCTGCTCCGCAAGGACGAGCACTGGTTCGTGAATGAGGACCCGCACGGCACGGGGCACACGCCCTGGCCCGTGAGCCGCGCCGACCTCGATCCGCACTACGACGCCGTCGAAGCCATGATGAACGTGCAGCGCTATCCGACCGAGCACGCGCCGTACGATCAGACGCCCAAGACGAACGCTTTCCACGCCGCCGCCGACCAGCTGGGGCTCGACTGGTCGCGCCCGCCGCTCGCCGTCACGTTTGCGAATGAGGGGGAAGATCCTGCCCTGGGCGAACCGATCGAGGAGCGCTGGCCCAACCTGCACGGGCGGACGCGCACCACATGCCGCCTCTGCGCCGAGTGCGATGTCGGCTGCAACTACGGCAGCAAGAACACGCTCGACTTCAACTACCTCTCCGCCGCGCAGCACGAAGGGGCCGACATCCGCACGCTGCACGAGGTCCGCACGCTGGCGCCGCAGACCGGCGGCGGCTATCGCATCCGCTACGTGCAGCACGACCTGGAGCGGGAAGGCGATTCGTTCGACACGCGCTCGCTGCCCCTCCAAACGATGACGGCGGATCGGCTCATCCTATCGGCCGGCACGCTGGGGTCCACCTTCCTGCTCCTCAAGAACCGGTCGGCGTTTCCGAACCTGAGCAATGCGTTGGGCACGCGCTTCTGCGGCAATGGCGACTTGCTCGGCTTCGTGCTGAACGCGCGCGAAAACGGCACCCACCGCATGCTCGATCCCAACTACGGGCCCGTCATCACGAGCACCATCCGCGTGGGGGATGCGCTGGACGGCGGCGACGCAACGGGCCGCGGCTTTTACATTCAAGACGCCGGCTATCCCGCGTTTATGAGCTGGATCGTGGAGGCGTCCAACGTCTTTGGCTCGCTGCGGCGGTTTATCCGCTTCCTGCGCCACACGCTGCTCGCCCGCATCCAGGGGGACACGAACCTGAGCGCAGAACTGCAGCATCTCCTGGGCGGCGATCTGTCGGCGTCGGCCATGCCGCTGTTGGGGATGGGGCGCGACCGGCCCAATGGCGTCTTCGAACTGCAAGACAACGGCCGGCTCAACACGAACTGGGCGATGCAGGGATCGAAGGACTACTTCGACCGCCTCAAGCGGACGATGGAGGCCCTTGCCGACGCGATGGGCGGCGACTTCGTGGTGAACCCGACGTGGCTGTTGAAGCGCGTGATCACGGTTCACCCGCTCGGCGGCTGCCCGATGGGACGCACCGCCAGCGAGGGCGTCGTCGACGCACACGGCGAGGCATTCGGGCACCCCGATCTGTACGTGGCCGACGGCTCGATCCTGCCGGGGCCCGTCGGGCCCAATCCGTCGCTCACCATCGCGGCCCTGGCCGACCGCATCGCCGACCGCATCCTCGCGGAACCGTCCGGCGCCTGAGCGGGGCATCGCACTCCGCCTCAGCGCGCGCGGCTACGTGCTCAGGATGCCCGCGACGAGCAAGGCCGCGCCGACGCCGAATCCCAGCAGGCCTACAAGCAGTTGCTGCCACGGCACGCGGCCGGTATCCTGCCGAAAGATCTGCACCGTGCGGCGCAGCGTGTCACCGCACGTGAACGTGATCACCAGGCCGAGAAAGATGGCCGCCAAAGATTCCATGATGCCGCGGAGAGGGGATCAGTGCGGATGGACGAGCAGGTAGTACAGCAGGTTGTCCGTGAAGGCCGGGTCGCTCGTCATCTCGATGTGCTCGGCGAAGAGAAACGTCACGTGCGACCAGTCGACTGGCGACACGAGCGTTGGCGACCAGTTGGCGTTGGCGCGCTCGTCCATGAGGGCGCTCTGGCGCAGCACCGTGCCATCGCCGGGCGCCATGTCCAGTTCAGACAGCGTGCCGGTGGGCCGGTCGACCTGCAGGCGGGCCAGCGTCTCTTCCGCGTCGCCGGCGATGAGCATCAGCGTGAGGCTGTCCGGCCGGGGGGCGGGTGTGTCGAGCGCGGCGGTAAACTGGCGCGCGTTGCGCAGCGACTTCGTGAGGTGGTCGAGGGCGACCTGCCGGCGCGCGGCGCGGCTGTCGTGGTGGGGCAGGAGCTGCTGCAGCAGCGGGTCCTGGTCGGGGGCGGCGAGGCCCCACTCCATGCGCGTCCAGAACGACGGGGCGAGCAGCGAGTCGATGACCACGCTCGTATCGGCGGCGTCGACGAGGGCACCGTGCCGCCCACGCGGAAGGAGTTCGTAGGTGGCCGGCATGGTGCCGAGGATAGCCGGCGCGTAGTCGGGCACGAAGCGCGAGATGTGTTTGCCGTGCACCAGTTGATCGAGCGCGTTGGCCGACCCGGCGCTGGGCGTACCCACGAGTACGGCCTGCTCCACAAAGCGGGTGCCCGCCCAGTTGAGTGTCGGCAGCGTGCCATCGGCGGGCAAGGCTTGCGGGCCGTAGCGCAGGTAGTACCGGGTGAGCAGGCCACCCATCGAGTGAGCAACGATATCGAACTGGACGTCGTAGTCCTCTATGCCGAAGCGGCGCGCGTACTCGCGCTGCACGTAGGCCCGCTTCTGTTGGATGAAGGCATGGAGGCGCTGCGCATTCTCCGCGTTGCTGCGCCGCCAGTCGTAATCGAACTGGAAGCAGGTGAAGTGCTCGTCGCCGTAATCGATGTCGCCCAGCGCGCCGCTCTCGTCGCGGTAGCCGCCGATCCCGAGCGAGCGCAGGATATCCACGTACGCGCCGAGCTTGATGGGCAGGCCGAGGATGTCCAGCTTGACCTGGTCCAGGGCTCCATCGGGGCGCACCGAGTCGCGTAGCGCAGCCAAGGGGGCGCCGTCCTCCATGGGGAGGGCGACGAGCCGCGCGCCCGCCGGCGTCTCCGGATTGGCAAAGTCGCCCGAAAACGCGCCCCACACGGTTTGGCCCGACGGGGTGTGCGTGAGCTTGGAGCCCAGCACGCCGGGGATCAGGATGACCGGGTTGCGCTCGACGCCGTGGTACTGGGCCGAGCGATTGTAGAGCGCGGCCAGGTCGGGCCCGGGCGGTCCGGAGAAGCACCCGGCCAGGAGGCTCCCGAGCAGGAGGGTGCCAAGCACGAGTGCCGTGCGGGCATGCTTCGAAGCAGGGCCGGGAGACGTCATGAGGGTCGAGGTGCTGGGAGGGCTGCGCCGAGCCGTACGCACATCATCCAGTGACGGATAGCAGGCGGGCGTTACAACTGGAGGCCGCGCGGTCGGGGGGGCTCCACCGCGCGACACGCTGCCCCCGCGTCACCGAGGAGTCATTCGCGCTCGTCCGGCTCCACGGGGGCGAGGTCGTCCAGGATCCAGGGCATGAGTTCGGACACAGTGGGGTGGACCAGCATCACGCTGCGGTACGCCGTGCAGGGCTTGCCGCTGTGCATGAAGGCCGTGAACATGTTGATGATTTCGTCGCCGTTGACGCCCAGGATGGCTCCGCCCACGATGTGATCCGTATCGGCGTCCACCAGCAGCTTGACGAGGCCCTTCGTCTCGCCCATCTCTTTCGCGCGGGCGATGCGCGCCATGGGGCGGGTGGCTTTGAGCAGGTTGATGCCCTGATCCAGCGCCTGCTGCTCGGTCAGCCCCACGCGGCCCAGGGGCGGGTCGGTGAAGAGCGCGTAGGTGAGCGCACGATCGTTGACGGTGCGAGCGCCACCGGGCACGTCGCCGTCGAAAAGGTGGCTGAGGACGACCTCCGCATCGTTCACCGCGGTGTGGGTGAAGGCGCCGGGGTTGTCGTTGATGTCGCCCAGCGCGTAGATGCCGTCCACGTTGGTGCGCAGCACTTCGTCCACGACCAAGTAGCCGCGGTCGTTCGTCTGGAGGTTTCCGGCCGCGGGGTCCAGGCGGTCGGTGTTGGGCACGCGGCCGGCGGCGACGAGCAGATGCGACCCGTCGATGGTGTGGTGCTCGGTGGTGCCGTCGGTCCCGACGGTAGCGTGCACGGTGATGCCCTCGTCATCGCCCGGCGCCACGCGGTCGACCGTGGCGTTGCACAGGAACCGGATGCCCTCGTCTTCCAGGATCGCCTGCAGGCGGTTCGAGATATCGGGGTCTTCGCGCTTGATGATGCGAGGTCCGTGCTCCAGAAGGGTCACCGCGGCGCCGAACCGGCGAAACATCTGTGCAAACTCCAGCCCGATGTAGCCACCGCCGACGATGACGAGGTGGTCGGGGACGGCCGTGAGTTCGAGAATACGCCGGTTGTTGAGCCAGTCCACGCGGTCGAGGCCGGGGATATCGGGGACGCGCGCCCGGCCCCCCGCGTTGATGAAGATCGTATCGCCGGTAAGGACCTCGTCGCCGACGGCGATCTCCTTCTCGTCCACGAACTCCCCCCAGTCGTTGAAGAGCGTCACCGCGTCTTCGGATTCCAGCCAGCCGCGTAGCCCGTCGCGGCTACCGTGGCGGATCTCGTTCATGCGCGCCATCACGCGCTCGAAGTCGATCTCCACCGGCCCGGTCTGGACGCCATAGGCCTCGGACGTTCGGGCGCGATGTGCCGTCTTCGCGCTGGCAACGAGCGTTTTCGTCGGGGTGCATCCGACGTTGACGCATGTCCCGCCGACGGGCCCCCCTTCGATGACGGCGATCGTCCCGCCGCGCTGGAGCAAGTCGCCGATGAGGGTCCCGGTGGCTTGGCCGGTGCCGAGGAGGACGTAGTCGAATGCATGCGTTGCAGCCATAACAGGCAGGTGGCATTGATGGGAGAAAGCAGAGCGGTGCCGCCTGCGGCGGCGTCTACGTTCCGTGCGACGGAGGAACGTTACAGGGCCGAGGACGGGGTGGCCTCGACGCGCTGCAGGGCCTCCAGCAGTTGGGCGACGCCCCAGGCCTGCGCGAAGCAGCCACGCGGCGTGAACGGCGCGTCGCCGTCGAAGATCTCGCTGATGCTTCCCGAAACGCCGCCCTCGCGCAGGTGCCGGCGAAGCGGCGCGAGAAACGAGCGCGCCGTTTCGGGATCGCCGTGAACGCGCAGATGCGCCGTCACGAACGGACCGAGGAGCCAGCTCCACACGGTGCCCTGGTGATAGGCCGCATCCCGGTCGTGGGGCGATCCGCCATACGTGCCGATGTAGTCGGGATGGTCGGGCGACAGGCTGCGCAGACCGTGCGGCGTGACGAGGTGGCTCGCGCACGCATCCACGACCGCCTTTTGCTGTTCAGGCGACAGCGGGCTGTGCGGAAGCGACACCGCCAGAATCTGATTGGGGCGCAGCGCCGGATCGTCGCCATTGTC
>JAAAPH010000456.1 GCA_009908415.1 Bacteroidota bacterium | reverse complement strand
GCGGTGACCCACTCGCCGGCGAGCAGCGCCGCCACCACGCCCACGGTCATCAGCGTGTGAGCCGTGACGCTTGCCTGCCGAGCGGCCTGAACCACCTGCTTGAAGACGGGATAGCCGAGCAACAGCGTGCCGGCGACACCGATCCACCACGGGACTTGCGCTTGCAGCCAGGCAAAGACGCCCAGCCCGTGCCCGACGAGGGCGATGGCGAGCACGCTCGCCACAATCGCTCCCAACAGGCCGAGCGACAGATTGCGATGCGCCTGCACGGCCCATCCGTCGCCGCCACCGCCCGATGCGTTCGGTGCGCCCGTGTCGCGCACCCGATAGCCAGCCGCCTCGACGGCCTGCCGCAGCGCCTCTGGACCCGGCGTGGCGCCGTCGTCGATGTCCACGACGGCCTTCTCGGCCATCAGCCGCACGTCGGCCCCGCGAACGCCGGGCACCCTCTCTAGCGCCGTCTGCACGCTGCGCGCGCACCCCGCACAGTCCATCCCTTCGACCGATAGCTCGCGCGTGCTCACAGGACACACTGCTTTTTTAACTGATGCTCCATTCTCTATATTCTACCCTGCTGCCGTCATTCTGTTTAGCGTCCCGTCCCGATGAGTGCTATAAAAAAGAGCAGGGCCTGCCCGAGGATGATGGTCGCGCCGCTCGGCACGTCGAGCCCATAGGAGGCGAGCAGCCCGCCGACGGCCGTCAGTACGCCAATGCCCATGGCGACCCCGGTCATGGCGCTGAAGGTGCGAACGAGGAGCCGGGCCGTGGCAGCCGGGATCACCAGGAACGCCGCGGCGAGGATAATGCCGACGACCTTCACGGCGGCCACCACGGTGATGGCCAGCAGGGTGACGAGCACGTAGTCGTCGCGCGTCACGGGGACGCGATCCGCCCGGGCAAGGTCGCGGTCGAAGGTCGCGTACGCCCACCGGCCCCACAGCGGCGCCGTACCCAGCGAGGCGAGGGCGACGGCGCCCATCACCCACACGTCGGCCGGACGGACGGCCAGGATGGAACCGAACAGGTAAGCAAAAGCGTCGGCCGTGTACGTCTGACGCAGCGACAGGAAGACGATCCCCAGCGCCACGGCGACGGCGAAGAGGACCCCGATGGCCGTGTCGCCGGTCACGTTGCCGCGCACCGTGATCCAGTTGATGCCGAGCGCCACGGCCACCGTAAACGGCACCGCCACCCACATCGGGTTCACCTGCAGCAAGAGCCCCAGCGCCACCCCGCCGAAGGCCGCGTGGGACAGGCCGATGCCCAGAAAGCTGAGCCGCCGCTGCACGACAAACACGCCGTAGTAGCTGGCGAGCAGCCCGACGAGCACGCCGGCCACCAGCGCGCGCTGCATGAATGGTAAGCTGAGGGCGTCAATCATCTGGGTTCCGGCCGATGAGCATGGCATGCGCGTGGCCGACGTGCCCAAAAGCCTGCCGAAGGTTTGCCTCCGAGAGGGCCGCGTCGGGCGGTCCGTAGCTAATTTGCGTGCGATCGAGCACGAGCACGTGGGAGGCGTGGTGGTAGGCCGCATTCCAGTCGTGTGTCACCATGAGCACGGTGGCGCCGGTGCGTGCCTGGTAGGCATCAAGCAGGTCGTAGAGGTCGTGGGCCCCAGCGCGGTCGACACCCGTAGCGGGCTCGTCAAGGAGCAGGAGGCGCGGCTGGCGGATGATGCTGCGCGCCAGGTACACGCGCTGGAGCTCGCCGCCCGACAGTTCGCCGAGCGCCCGGTCGGCCAGGTGGTGCGCGCCGACGTGATCGAGCGCCTGTACGGCCTGCGTCCGCTCGTCCTCCTTCACCCGGAAGGGCCACCGCTGGTGCAACGCCGACAGCACGAGCTCCACGGCGACCGCCGGGAAGCTACGCTCGAACGTTTTGATCTGCGGCACGTAGCCGATCTGCCCGGCGGGCACGGCATCCGGCGGCCGGCCCAAGACCCGCACGGTGCCGGCATCTGGCGTCTCCAACCCGAGCAGGGCCTTCAGCAAGGTCGTCTTGCCGGATCCGTTCGGCCCCACGATGGCGATGAAGCTCGCCGATGCGGCCCGGAAGGACACGTCTTGGACCGCCGCGTGATCGCGGTAGCGCACCGTCAGCGCGTCGACGGCGATGGCGTCAGCGTCAGCAGCGTCCGGGGCAGTCATGACGAGGCCGGGTTGAGCAAGGCGTCACGAATGACCTGGGCGTTGTACTGAAGGAGGTCGCGGTACGTCATCCGTCCAGCCGTCCCGCCCAGCGGATCCAGCGCCACGATCGGGATGCCCGCTCCTTCCGCGACGGCCTCGGCCGCACGGGGCGGGAGCTGCCGCTGCACGAAGATGGCCCGCACGCCCATCCGACGGGCCCGCTCCACGAGCCCCTGAAGGGCACGTGGCGACGGCTCGTTCGCGGGCTGTGGCTCTACGACCCCGACCACCTCCGGTCCGTACCGGTGCGTGAAGTACTGGAAGAAGGGCTGCGCGAGCATCACGGGCGTGTCGCGCACCGGATCGAGCTGGCCGCGCAACTCGGCGTCCAGTTCGACCAGTGCGGCGGCGAGTGAGTCGGCGTTGGCCGCGTATGTGGAGCAGCCTTCGGCATCGAGCGCGCAGAGCGTGTCTGTCAGGGCCGGGAGTAGCGCCCGCACGGCCAGCGGATCCGTCCAGAAGTGCGGATCGCGCGCTCCGCCGTGGGCTGCCCCGCCCTCGATGGTGGCGATCGATGGCCGCTGAAATCCTGGTGGCACGAGATCGAGCAACGCAACGCGGTGAGCCGCCGGCAGGTCGGCGGCCCACTCGTCGAGGTGCGGCGCGCCATAGAGCAGCGCGGTCGCGTTCCGGATGCGCTCCACGTCGGAGGGCCGCGGCTCGTAGGTATGCGGCGAGTCGCCGGCGGACAGCAGGGCGGTTACGGCCCCGCGCTCGCCCACAACAGGAGCGGCAATCGCCGCGAAGGGCGGAATGGTGGTGACAAACAGCGGACGCTCGGGCGGGGTGGGCGCGTCGTCCCCGCACCCCACGAGGGCCGTGGCAACGAGCAGGACGGCGACCCATCCGCGCGCCCACCTGCAGCAACCGGTTTGAAACGATCCGGAACGGTTAACTGGCATGCGCTTCGGCTTCCCGCGTGGCGAGCGGATAGTCGGCCTCGACGTCGCCCCGCGCCATGCGCTTCAGCGTACGCCGGAGCAGCCGTTGCCGGAAGGCGCTGAGGTGGTCGGTGAACAAGACGCCATCGAGGTGGTCGTACTCGTGTTGAATCACGCGCGCCAGCATGCTCCCCACCTCCATCTCCTGCTCGTTGAAGTCGCGGTCCAGGTAACGCACCGATACCCGCTCGGGCCGGGTCACCATCTCGCGTACGTCGGGGATGGAGAGACAGCCCTCCTCAAAATCACAGTCCGCCTCGCTCTCCCACACGATCTCCGGATTGATGAAGACCATCGGCTGGGGCGGGACGGACTCGCCGTCCTCCTCGATCTCGTCGGCCATCGACGTCACGTCGACGACGAACACGCGCTCGGTCCGGCCCACCTGCGGTGCGGCGAGCCCAATGCCGGAGGCGGCATACATCGTCTCGATCATGTTGTCGATCAAAGTTTGAAGCGCCTCCGTGTTCTCGTCGACGGGCTCCGTCTCCTCGCGAAGCGCTTCGGTGCCGTACACGTAGATGGGCAGTACCATGCTTGCGTCGTCTGTTCAGCAGTTCATCGAAAGGGACGAGGCGCCGTGTAGGGGTTCTCAGCGCCTCAGCAAGGTCGAACGAAGCGCGGCCAGCGAAGTGCCCCCATTCACGGGATTTTGCCGCACCGGTCCGCCTCATGCGCGAGACGCGGCGGCCGGACGGGCGCGAGTGGGCAACGCGAGATCGTTCGTCCAGTACGCCGTGCCGCCATGCGTGGCATCGATCAGGCCGGCGCCGTGCATCCATGCCTCCAACTGCTCGTAGAAGGCCGGCGCCATCGAGAAGTCGTACGTGAAGCACGGCAGCGTGGCCGCAAAAAGGTCCGTCGTGAGCGGATCGTCGAGGGGCGTGTCGGTGCGCTCGAAGTAGACGACGCGTGCCGCGTCGGGCTGCTCGTGGAGGGCGTCGACCCCGCGTCGAAGCACCTGCACGAAGCGCGTCAGCGCATCGCGGCGGGCGGTGAGCTGCTCCGGCGTCGTAATCAGGATGAGCTGGCAGAAGTCGGGAATGCCCCAATCCTTGAGTGCGAAGAAGCCCGCGTCGAGGTCGCGGTGCCGCGCCTCGATGCACTCGAAGTTGTAGAAGACGAGCGTCGCCACGTCGGCCAGGTCGTCGGCCAGCGCGTCGGTGTGGTAGAAGCTGTTGTTGACAGGCGTGAGGGCGTCGGGGTCGCACGTGCCGCCATCGGCCTCGATCATCGTTTGGACGATGGCCTTGCCGCCCGGGCCGGGTGCGCCAGGGTATTGTACGCGGGCGCCCGCCATGTCTCGCGGCCGCTCGATGCCGCGGCCCTTGACGTACATGACGCCGCCGTTGGTGTGCAGGAAGCGCGCGAAGCCGACGACAGGCCGCCCCTCGGCACGATCTTCCACGAGGTGCAGCGGCTCGGTGATGGCCACATCCATCGCGCCGGCTTCGATGGCGTCGACAGCGTCGAGGTGCTCCTCCGGCTCGATAATCTCCAGTTCGATCCCGGCTTCGCGGAACCACCCGTGGTGTTGGGCGATGAGGAGCGGGACGTGGTCCGGATTCAAGAACCACTCGAGACCTAGACGAATCGTATCCATGAGCACAAGCTGCTGGTTGAGAAACGGGACGGAGAGCCAGCAGGTGCCCGACGCGGTCGATCGCGCATGCCGCTTCCCTGCGCCGGCGTGATCCGGATCAGGTTCGGAGGGTCTGTTCTCAGCCCCATGCGCAGCGGGGCACCCCTAGCTGTTCGATGGAGCTTAACCGGCGAGCGGGCTGCAGGTTCGCACGCTCGCCGGTTCGCGCGCTGCCGCCCCACGACCGGTCACTCCCGGCCGTAGTCATCCTCCAGGCGGATGATGTCGTCTTCCAGGCAGAGGCCGAGCTGCGTCTCGATGATGATCAGGTAGTCGTCCCCGTCATTTTCGATGCGGTGCACGTCCCCGACGTCGATGAACACGGCATCGCCTTCCTGCACGGTACGGACATCGTCGTTCAGCGTGAACTGGCCCGTGCCGTTGACGATGGCCCAGTGCTCCTTCCGATGTTCGTGTTTCTGCAGCGAAAGGCGCTGGCCGGGGTGTACGACGATGCGTTTGACCCGGTAGCCGGGCTCGTTCAGGTATTCTTCCCAGCGCCCCCAGGGGCGGTTGTCGGCGTCGAGCAGCATAGATCCGTTTGGGTTGGACGGTGAACGTTTCGCGTTGGAAATCAGGAGGCTGGAATGGCCTCCGCGGCCTCCTCCATCGCGGAGGGCGGTACATCGTACATATCAACTGGCGTGCCAAAGAGCCGCAGTGCGATGGGGAGCAACACCGCCCCGATGAGGAGCGACGCCCACCACGGAAAGCCGAATCCGGCCGGGAGCGTGCCGAGCAGCAAGGCGACCATGCCGACCGACATCGCGTACGGGAGTTGCGTCCGCACGTGGTCGATGTGGTCGCAGCCCGACGCCATCGACGAGAGGATCGTCGTGTCGGAGATGGGCGAACAGTGATCCCCCCAGACGGCGCCGGCCAGCACGCACGACACCGAGGAGTAGATGATGTGATAGTGCGCGGGATCCGCCATGTCATTGAGCTGGAGGACGGCCCAGACGAGCGGAATGATGAGCGGCATCAGGATGCCCATCGTGCCCCAGCTGGAGCCGGTGGCAAAGGCGGTGGCTGCCGCGAGAATAAACACGATGGCGGGCACCACGCCGGGCGCCAGCGTCTCGCCCAACACCGAGGTCAGGTAGTCGGCCGTGTGCAGCACCTCGGTGACGTTGGAGAGCGCCCAGGCCAGCACCAGGATGATCATGGCGAAGAGCATCGACTTGAGGCCGCTGTACCAGGCATCGACGGTCTCCTCCAGCGTCAGGATGCGCTGCCCTACCGAAAGCGCCGCGGCCACCAGCACGCCCAGCAGCGACCCCCACATGAGCGACTGGTAGGAGTCGGCCGCCCCGATGATCTCGCGCAGCGACGCGCCGGTACCGGCGGCCTCGCTGCCGGTCCAGTACAGCCCGCCGAGCACCGACCCCACGAGTACCACGATAGGAATCACGGCGTTGAACGCGCGCTGCGGGATGCCGTCTTTCGCGTCGAGCTCGTCGCCCTCGCCGGCTGCCTCATCCACATGGGCATTCTTGCTGAGTACGTCGCCGGTGGTGCGGGCGCGCTGCTCGGCCCGGTACATCGGCCCGAAGTCGCGGTTCGAGTTGGCCACCACGAACACGAAGTAGAGCGCCAGGATCGGATAGAAGCTGTAGGCGAGCGAATTCAGAAAGATGGAGTACGCCCCCTCGGAAAAGCCTGGGATGCCCGCCACGGCCTCGCCGATGAGGCCCACCTGAAAGCCGATCCACGTCGTCACGAAGGCGAGCGTGGCGATGGGCGCGGCCGTGGAGTCGACGATGTAGGCGAGCTTCTCGCGGGAGATGCGGAGCCGGTCGGTGACCGGGCGCATGGTATTCCCGACGATAAGCGTGTTGGCGTAGTCGTCGAAGAAGATGCCGACGCCGAGCAGCGCCGTGGCCGTCTGCCCGCGCTTCGGCGTGCTGGCCCACCCGATGATCTTCTGGACGATGCCCTGCGTGCCGCCGTTCTTCGAGATGATACCGACCATCCCGCCGATCATGAGCGAAAACAGGATGATGGAGGCACGCCCGGCATCGGTGATCGCGTCGAGCACGTAGACCTGAAACGCCTCCAGCAAGCCCCAGAAGAGGCCCGTCGCGGAGAGGCCGACGGCGATCCACGCGCCGACCCACACGCCGAGGAAGAGCGACGGCACCACGCGCTTGAACAGCAGCGCCATCCCGATGGCAAGCAGCGGCGGCAAGATGGACAACCAGCCGGGGATTACCCGCGTCGAGGCTTGCGAGAGCACCGCGCCGTTCTGCACGACCTCCACGGAGGCCCGGCCGCTCGATGGAACCGCGATGCCCTCGGCCGTCCAGGTGCCGGTATCCGGCGCATACGTCATCGGATACGTCTGCCCCGCTACGCGCACCGCCCACGCCGAGTCAGCCGGGACGTCCGGGCCGGTGGCTGATACCGTAAACTCGATCCCGCTGAGCACAAGGTCGGGCACATCCACGGTCACATCTTGCGCCCCCGCCGGTGCGACTGTCAGCAGGGACAGGAGGCCAACCAGGAATGTACGCATGACTCGCTGGGTCATTGGATGCTCACACGCGATGTGGGGATGTTGGGCATGGGGGGTGTGGGCGTTGTTGAGAGCGCGGAAGAGAGGCGGAAGGGGACATGAGAACGGAGTACGCTCGCCACCTCAACGCTACTCTTCAACCCGCTATGCGCAAGCCCGCATTGTCCAGGTACACCGGTCCTCTTTGTCTTCTCGTCGCAATGCCTCACTCGCCGCTCAGCCCGTCGTACCGAAGATGCGATCGCCCGCGTCGCCGAGCCCGGGGCGGATGAACGCGTTGGCGTCGAGGCCGCGGTCGAGCGTGGCCGCGACGATGCGCACGTCGTCGTGAAGCCGCGCAATGCGCTGGATGCCCTCGGGGGCGGCCACAAGGCACGCAAAGGTGAACCGCTGCGCGCCATGCTCCTTGAGGTGTTGGATGGCGGCTGTGGCGCTACCGCCCGTGGCCAGCATGGGGTCCACGACGAAGACGTGCGCGTTTTCGATCCCGTTCGGGATGTTGCTGTAGTAGTCGATCGGCCGTTTTGTCTCCTCATCGCGCTGCAGGCCCAGATGCCCGACGCGCGCCTCGGGGATGTAGCGGACGAAGCCGTCTACCATGCCAAGCCCTGCCCGCATGATGGGGACCACGATGACTTCCTCGGCCACCCGGTAGCCGGTTGTCGCTTCCAGGGGCGTTTCGATGGGCACCTCGTCGAGGGCTATGTCGCGCAGGGCCTCGTAGGCCAGGATCGCCGCCGCGTCGGACACCTTCTTCCGGAAGTCGCCGTGGGGCGTGCCAGCGCGGCGCAGCACCGTCAGGTCCCGCTTCAGCAACGGATGGTTGATCACGGTGAGGTCAGCGCCCGACACAGGGTTGGCATTGGATGCGGGTTCGGCCATCGCAGAAAACGCTAGTCAAAGACGGGATCGAGCGCAGCGGGGCAGTCTCGCCCGGCAGCGGGCTCACGCTTCGGGATGTTCTTTTTTCCGCCGTTTCTCCTCACGGATGCGCTGTTGCACTGCTTCGTTCTCGATCCACGGCTTCCGCTCGAAGTAGTCGTCCATGATTTCCTTCAGCTTCCCGGAGAGCGCCACGATGGCAATCAGGTTCGGGATGATGACGAGGCCGAGCGCGATGTCGCCAATGGCCCACACGGTCGCCAGCGGCGCGATGCCGCCGATGAAGTTGATCAGGACAAAGACGCCCTTATACGGCAGCACGGCCTTCTCGCCGAACAGGTAGATGGCACACCGGTCGCCGTAGTAACTCCAGGAGATCGACGTTGAGATGGCAAAAAGGAGGACGCTGAGCACGACGATGCTGCCGCCCCAATCGCCCAAAGGCGCCAGGCCTCGCGAAAAGGCCAACTGCGTGAGCGGGGCGCCGGACTCGACGGCGGGCCCGTAGAGGCTTTCGTACTCGGTGCCATCGTCGGCCACCGCTACGCCCCGATCCGGATACAAGGTGCCGTCGAACGGGTTCTGGAAGTCGGACGCCTCCTCGCAGCCGCCTTGGCAGTCGATGTAGAAGCTGGCCACGACGGCGTCGTTCCAGGCGAATTCGGGCGTGCCGGTCTCTACCTGCGGCTCGCCGTTGACGATCGGGATTTCTGCCGGGGGGTCGTTGCTGGCGATGAGACCGCCTTCGCCCTCGACGCGGTACGTGACGGCGCCGGCATCAAGGTCCAGTTGGGTGGGAATCGCGTCGTCCCACACCCCGGTGACGACGATGACAAGGCCCGTGATCGAGCACACGATGATCGTGTCGATGAACGGCTCCAGCAGAGCCACCACGCCTTCGGAGACCGGCTCGTCCGTTTTCGCGGCCGAGTGGGCAATGGGCGCCGATCCTTGGCCGGCTTCGTTCGAGAAGAGCCCGCGCTGCACGCCGTACACCATGGTCAGCATGAACACGCCGGCCCCGGTCCCCGCCACGCCGGACGAGGGGTTGAAAGCGTCGGTGATGACCGTCGTAAAGGCGCCCGGGACGCTGCCCCAGTTGAGCCCAAGAATGACGAGCCCGCCCAGGACATAAATCCCTGCCATCACCGGA
>JAAAPH010000212.1 GCA_009908415.1 Bacteroidota bacterium | reverse complement strand
GGCTTCCGCTTGGCGGGGCGGCCGAGCATGGGTTCATGGGTAACGTACGGGCTCGGCAGCGAGTCCGAGAACCTGCCCGGGTTTGTGGTCATGACGTCCAAGGGCGGGGGGCAGTCGCAGCCCATCGCCGCGCGCCAGTGGCACTCCGGCTTCCTGCCGGGCCGGTTTCAGGGCGTCAAGTTTCAGTCGCACGGCGAGCCCGTCAACTACGTGCGGTCGCCGACGGGCGTCTCGCGGCAGGACCAGCGGGCGATCCTCGACGCGGTGAAGGAGATGAACCACATGAAGAACGAGGTCGTGGAGGATCCGGAGATCGCCACCCGCATCAGCCAGTACGAGATGGCCTTCAAGATGCAGACGAGCGTGCCGGAGCTGGCGAGCATCGAGGACGAGCCGGACTACATCAAAGACATGTACGGCGTCGAGCGGCTCGATGGCTCGTTCGCCGCCAACTGCCTGATGGCCCGCCGCCTCGCCGAACGGGGCACCCGCTTTATCCAGCTCTACCATCGGGGCTGGGACCACCACGGCAACCTGAAGGACGGCCTGAAAGAGGCTGCCGAGCACGTCGACCGGCCCTCCGCGGCGCTCGTCAAGGACCTAAAGCAGCGCGGTATGCTGGAGGACACGCTCGTGATCTGGGGCGGCGAGTTCGGCCGCACGCCGATGGGACAGGGCGAGGACGGCCGGGATCACCACATCAACGCGTTCTCGCTCTGGATGGCCGGCGGCGGCGTGAAGGCCGGACACATCCACGGCAGAACCGACGACTTCGGCTTCAACGTGGTCGAGGATCCGGTGCACGTGCACGACCTGCACGCCACGATTCTCTACCTGCTCGGCGTGGATCATAAGCGACTGACGTACACGCACAAGGGCCGCGAATTCCGCCTGACCGACGTGCACGGCCACGTCGTGGACGACATCATTGCCGCCTGACGATGTTTCGGCTGCATGCTGGCGTTCATTTTTCCCTGGATGAGACGAGCCGGAGGCGACCCACGACCGCAGGGAGCTAAAAAACGAACCAGACGAGCGAAGCGACTCACGAAGTAAAAGGATCACAGCGTCGACGAAAACGCCGGACGCCTGCTTCGGCTCGCTGAAATTATTCGAACTCGCTCCAGGTCGCTCAGACAGCGAAGAATTTCCGAGCGCTCGATCCTGCACAGTCGTCCGGGCGGCATTTTCGTCGAGGCCGGGACGCTACTTCTGGTTCGCCGTGGTGCACTGAATGAACGCCAATGTGCAGCCGATGTGTCCTCGTTCATGACCGAACGATCTTGAGATGCACTAATTCGGATTGAGCAGACGGGGCGCTTGCGGGTCGGAGACGTCGATCACCTTGAGCCCGCCGGACGTGCCGGCCACGAAGACGTGCCCGTTGCCGTCGTAGGCCACGTCTACCACGCGGCTCCGCTCCAGGGCGACCCGCGAAAGGAGTCGGGGCGTCGTCGGGTCAGAGACGTCGACGACGAGCACGCCGCCGGTGAGGTCGCCGAGGTACAAGTGAGGGCCATCCAGCGCGACGGCGCGGGCGTAGCTGGGCGTGTCCAGCGTACCCATCCGCTTCGGGTTGGCGGGGTTGCTCACGTCGAGGATGTGGAGCCCGTCGTCGAAAGCGGCGAACAGGCGTCCGTCGCGGAGCGCCGTCTGCATGGCCCGCTCGGTGTGGTCGTACCGCCCGATGCGGCGGGGGCGTGCCGGGTCGGAGAGGTCGAGCACGTGGAGGCCGTCGTCGAAGCTCACGAACGCCGTGTCGCCTGATGCGGTGATCGCCCACGCACTGGGTGGGTCGGGGTAGTACCGGAATTCAGTGTCAGCCTGCGCCCGCGGGGCGCGGTCGGGTACGTACGCGGCCACCTCGCGCGGCGCATCGGGGTTGGAAACGTCGATGATGCGTAAGCCGCGCTCCTGGGCCGTCACATACGCGTACGGGCTCGCTAGGTGCACGTCGGCCGCCGGGGCAGGGAGCGTCAGTGTACCGTGCTCGCGGGGCTGCTGCGGGTCGGAAAGGTCCAGGAGCCGGAGCGTGCGCGCACCGTTTCCGACGACGGCCCGGCTGCCGTCCACGGCAAACGTGTTGAGCTCGGGGAAGTGGTAGAAACCCGTAGGAGTGACGTCCGCTGGAGAAGCAGGATCGAGGCGCCAGAGCCCGTTCTGCTGGTCGGCCAGGTAGAGGGCGCCGTCGGCCAGCGTAACCTGGACGGCCTGCTGGTCAGCGTCCCAGAACCCAATCTCTGCGGGCGCGAACGGGTCGGACACGTCGATGACCCGGATGCCGGCGTACTGATCCGCGACGAACGCTGTGGTGCCGGCAACGGCCACGTCGAGGGCTCGGCCCGGCGTATCGGCCGTGCCCACGATGCGGAGGGTGTCTGGGTCGGAGAGATCGACGATCCGCAGTCCCGCGTTCTGGTCGGCCACGAAGGCAAAATCATTGGCGATCTCCACGGCGGCCGGTCGGTCGAGCACCTCGGCGCGGTAGCGGTTGTCGTTCGTGTGGTGGACAGTCTGCAGGAGTTCGACGGTAGGGGCGGCGTCCGCCGGGTTCGTGATGTCCACACGGCGCAGCCCGATCTCCACGTTGGCCACGTAGGCGTGGTCGCCAGATACAGCCACATCCCAGGCGTAGCCCTGGTCGTAGCTCCCCCGGATGGCAAAGCCGACCTCCTCGGGCTGGGTGGGGGCTGACACGTCGAGAATCCGATGCCCGTCGTACACGGCCGCCACGTGCGCATACGCCCCGTCGACGGCGACCCCGGCCACTTGATCTTCGGTCGCGTAGTGGCCCACGGTGCGCGGTTGATCCGGATTCGCGATATTCAGAATGTGCAGACCGGCCGAGCGCGCCGCCACATACGCGTGGGTACCCTGCACGTCGACCGCGTCCACCCGGTCGTCGAACGCGATAGACGCCACCTCGGTGGGTTCGACGGGGTCGGTCACGTCGACCACCCGAAGCCCGCCCGCGTCGTTGGCCACGTACACGTATTCGCCAGCCACGTGCACGTCGCGCACTAGATAGGGGAGGCGGAGCCGGCTGATTTCGCGGATGCGCCCCGGCGCCGACGCGTCAGCGATGATGAGCTGATTGCCGCTGCCGAAGTAGAGCCGCTCGTTGGCGACGGCGACGGCGTAGCTGCCCCAGTCCTCCAGGTGCGTCAGGGAGTCGGCATAGATCGACGGTTCCGAGGCGTCTTTCTCTTGCGCGTGGGCGGCGGACGGTCTTAACCCTGCCGTGGCAACGAACAGGAGTGTCAGGAGGAGAATGAGGCGGTCCGCAGGGTGAACCGGAGTGCGATGGGAGGAGGTGGGCATCGTTCGGATGGAGAGAGGATGACAGCGGACCCTCATGTCTGTTGCGTACGGCGCAGCGGGTGTAGGGAAGGAAAGGCTGAAGTAGCTATCCAGTACTTCTGACACCGCCGTGAAAGTGCAAATTCTCAAAGTGATTAAACTTGTTGGCGGCCGACCATGTTGTGCGTGGTTTTGCTACTTAGCGATATGTAAGCCGCCATCGTATTCTTCTTTGGTTTGTACCAACCTCACATCTATTTGAGTGATATGTGGGTAGCTTTTGGAACTGTCCAAATCCATGTCCATGCGGTAGACGGTCCCATCGTGCCAAGTGCCCACGATGTTCATCCAGTGGCTCCACTCTGAATCCATCCGCAGGTCATATTCCTCAACTATTTCCAACACGCCAATATCTTTGAGTTCTTCGCACAACGCCAAATCTATTCTTCCCTCGGTGAAGTCCTGGATCTGAGCGGAGAGCTTCTTTCTTCTCTTCATTAGGTCGGCATACTCCTCTTTCTTGGCCTCTATGATTTTTTCCTCTTCAATATTTTGCTCAGTGTACTCTAGGTACTCGATATCGACACCCTTGTCGTGCATGTGAGCTATGCATTTGTAGGCTTCTCCATTCCTGTGCAGAATCGACAAACCGTAACCTGAAAAACTGTGCCCGAAGTCATCACGGCCGAACCCCCTTAGTACAATTTTGCCATTGGTCTTCTCAACGACTTTCATCTGCTTCGGCGCCATCTGCACATCGTTACTCAAAGCAGGATGGTCACCTTCCACATTGAATATGGTCACAGTGTGGCCTCTCTGGCCTCTTATGTTTGGCTCTACCTTTATTAGGCGTCGCGTCCTTCCATGTGGACCTGAAACGCGTTCGCCATCTTCGTATCTTATGTGATCATAAGACTTGAACTCAAAATCCAACTTCATGTCTTCCACCTCTAGCCTGCTTCGTTGTTGTGAACTTCGAGTAGGGGAATATGTATCGGAATGAATCACCGTTATTAATTCGGACGACCGTTGTAGATAGTCAAATCAAGCGTAGAGTCCAGCCGGCCTCGCTGGTTCGATATCAATGGTTGCGGTAGTTTTCACTGGGTAAGCCCCAGAGTGTCGATGTATCTCCCCATCTGTTCAGTGGTATCATTTGTTCTACACATGTTCTACAAAAATTTTCACTGCGGCGCATTCCGGTGCAATTTGACTCAATGCAAAAAGCCCCCGCACCGCCGTGTACGGGCGATGACGGGGGCTTTTCAGGTGGGCGGTGCTGGATTCGAACCAGCGACCCCCTGCTTGTAAGGCAGGTGCTCTAAACCAACTGAGCTAACCGCCCAAGGGCATGGCGCATTTCGAGTGGCGAAGGACGAATGCCCCGTTCGGAACTCGTCAATCGGCATTCGGCGGAGCGGGAAACGGGATTCGAACCCGCGACCCTCAGCTTGGGAAGCTGATGCTCTACCACTGAGCTATTCCCGCTTGGACCGTACATGCTACGCCTCATTTTCTATGAAAGTCAAGATCAAACGTTGCCACGGCAGCGCAGTCGGCGATCCTCCACCGTGCACATTTGACATAGTCTTCGCGCGTCCGGGATCAAACAAGTTTATACCCTCTTCGTTAGAGCGCACGAGATACTCTAGAATCTACAGATCGTCACTGTTATGCCGAAGCGCACCTACCAACCCAGCCGCCGCAAGCGGAAGAACAAGCACGGCTTCCGGAAGCGGATGAAAACGAAGAACGGGCAGAAGATTATCAAGCGCCGCCGCAAGAAGGGCCGCAAGAACCTGTCCGTGAGCGACAAAAGCTCCGGCAAGCCGCTCTAAATGACTGCTGCACCGCCGCCGTCGAATGAGGGCGAGGCCGCTCCACGCCTCACCTTTCCGCGCACGCATCGGCTCAAACGCCGCCGTCTCATCCGGTCGCTCTTCGACCGCAGCCGGACGGACGTGGGCACCGAGGCCGAAGGATGCGTGCGGCTCGTGTATCGGGTCGTTCCCCGCGAGGCGCTCGGCCACGACGTGCCGCTACAGATCGGCTTTGCGCCGGGGCGGCGCGTCGAGAATGCGGTGCAACGGAATCGCGTCCGGCGCGTACTGCGAGAGGTCTACCGGGTGCATCAGCATATCCTGGTAGACCTTTTTGTGCGGCGCGACGATGCGCTCATCGTCATGGTTCTGTTCCGGGGCGACCCGGCCGCGGCCGGCGATTGCGTTCCACGCGACCTTCCGGCCGCCATGCGCCGCGTAGCCCGCCACGTTTCGTCCGGCGACGCCGCTCCGTGAGGGCGGCCTGGACGCCACCGAGTTCCTTCCTTCCTCGCTACACCCCTTCAGCGTCTTGTCTCTACGGAATCAACCGCAGCCCGAGGATCAGCGCAACGTGATCGTCGCAACCGTGCTGGTGGCGATCATCACGTTCGTGTGGATGTTCTGGTTGGCGCCGCAGCCGACGCCGCAGAATAACCAAGGCCCGACGGCTGCCGATACGCAGCAGGTCGAGGAGTCCCCCCCGCCGGCCACGGCGCAAGCGGACGCTGATACGGCCGCCGCGGCTGCCCCGCCGGCCTCCGAACTGGCGGCAGAAGCCGAGCCGACCGATGAGGGGGCGGCCTCAACGGCGCCGGATGATCCCGTGCTGGCTGGTGCGCGCTCCGGCACGGAACGAATGATCACGGTCGACACCGACAAATACGTCGCGCGCTTTTCCACGAGAGGAGCCACGCTGCACTCCTTCCGGCTGAAGGAGTACATGCGATTCGATCGCACCACGCCGGTCCAACTGGTCGACACGACCGGGCGCGGCGCGCTGGCGCTTGGCTTCACGACGCCGAACAACCGCCTCGTCGACACGCGCGATCTCTACTTCACGGCGGACGTGAGTGAGGACACGCTCCGCGTCACCGAAGGCGAACGCTCGATCACCTTCGAGGCGCAACTTGGCGAGGGCGTGCTGCGGCAGACGTTCACCTTCCAGCCCGATGCGTACGACGTGGGGCTGCAGATTCAGCAAGAGAACGGCGCCTCCTTTGCTACCCAGGACGGCTACGAGCTTATCTGGGACGGCGGCCTGCCCTTCAGTGAGGGCGGCACGGACACTGAGCAGCAGAACACGGGCGTGTATGCTTACAGCGGGGGAGAACTCGTCGGCGTCACCGTGGCCGACGAAGATCATGACGAGCAGCGCATCAACGGCGACATCTCATGGGTCGCCGTCAAGAACAAGTACTTCACTTCTGTCCTGATGCCGGACGACCCCGATCTGTCGCGCGGCGCCGACCTCATCGGCGACCTGACGGGTACCCGTGGCGGCAGCGAGGCCGATTGGAAGAATCTCGTGGCTCGCCTGCAAATGGGCGCGCCCGCCTCGGCCGATGCCACCGACCGGTTCCACCTCTACCTCGGCCCCATCTACTACAACAACCTCGCGGGGTACAACCGCGACTTGTACGACATGGTGGATTACGGGTGGGACTACTTCGAGTGGATGACGCGTCCGCTCGCGAAGTACTTCTTCATCCCCATTTTTACGTTCCTCAACGGCTTCATCCCGAGCTACGGGATCGTCATCATCCTGCTGGCGATCTTCGTCAAGATGCTCGTCTACCCGCTCACGAAGTCGTCGTACCGCAGCATGGCACAGATGCGCGAGCTGCAGCCGCAGTTGGAGGAGATCAAGGAACAGTACGGCGACGACCCGCAGAAGCAGCAGGAGGAGATGATGAAGATGTACAAGGAGACGGGCGTGAATCCGCTCGGCGGCTGTCTCCCGATGTTCCTCCAGTATCCCATCATTATCGCGTTGTACCAGTTCCTGCCGCAGTCCATCCAGCTCCGGCACGAGAGCTTCCTCTGGGCGAGCGACCTCTCCGTGCCCGATAAGATTCTCCAACTGCCCTTCGAGATTCCGATTTACGGCGACTATGTGGCCGGCTTCACCGTGCTCATGGGGCTGGCCATGGTCGTCCAGATGCGCGTGCAGTCCACGCCGGGGTCCGGAGCCCAGGCGAAGGTGTTCATGTACCTGATGCCGGGCTTCATCTTCTTTATCTTCAACCAGTTTGCCTCGGCGTTGAGCCTGTATTACCTGGTGTACAACATCGTCTCGGCGGCCCAGCAGCAGTGGATCAACATGCAGCTGGAGAAGGAGAAAGACGAGGACGGCAAGCTGGGCTCGCGCTCCAACGGGCGCAACGGCCAGGGTGAGGAGAAGAAAGGCTTCCTGGCCCGGCTCGTCGAGCGCGCTGAGGCCGCCGCTGAAGAGCAGCGCCGGTAAAGAGGAACGCCTCCCTGCGTTCGCGTCAAGAGTCCTACGGCACGTCAGCATCGGAGGCTCGCTGTGGGCCTGCGCCATGGCCATTCGGTGTCTTCGCGGGCCCCTGTGACATGAGCCCTCGGTGAGTCCCTATGACGCGAACGCAGTCAGCACCTGACGCGACACGCCGCACGGCGTATCTGACTGTGAGTGAAGCGAACAAATGACGCGCGAACCACCGTGAGCACCCCCAACACCATCACCGCCATCGCGACGGCACGCGGACAGGCGGCCCTGGCCATCGTACGCACCTCCGGCCCGGCGGCGATCGACGTGGTCGACCGCTGCTTTCGTGGGGCTGACCTCGCCGCGCAGGACTCGCACACGGCGCACGTCGGCTATCTGTTGGATGAAGAGGGCGCCGAGATCGACCAGGTTGTCGTTACGCTCTTTCGCGCGCCGCGCTCGGCCACCGGCGAAGACGTCGTCGAAGTCTCCTGCCACGGGGGCGACTTTGCCCCGCAGCTCGTGCTGGAGAGCTTGATCGCGCATGGCGCTCGCATGGCCGAGCCCGGCGAGTTTACGCAGCGCGCGTTCCTCAACGGCAAGATGGACCTCGCCCAGGCCGAAGCCGTCGCCGACCTGATTCACGCGTCCTCCTCGATGGCGCACCGCGTTTCCGTGCAACACCTGCGCGGTCGCTACTCGGATCGCCTCGATGCCCTGCGCGAGGAACTGCTGGAGCTCTGCGCGTTCGTTGAACTGGAGCTCGACTTTGCTGAAGAAGACGTCGACTTTGCGGATCTGGACCGGCTGCGCACACTGCTCGACAATGCCGCGTCGCTGCTGGAGGAATTGCTCAGCACGACGCAAACGGGCGAGAAGCTGCGCGACGGCGTGCGCGTCGTCATCGGCGGGCGGCCGAACGCCGGCAAGTCGACCCTGCTGAACGCGCTCGTGGGCCGCGACCGCGCCATCGTGAGCCCCACGCCCGGCACCACGCGCGACGAGATCGAAGCCGAGGCCGAGATCGACGGCCTCCGCTACCGCTTCGTCGATACCGCCGGCCTGCGCGACACGTCCGACCAGATCGAGGCCGAGGGCGTCCGCCGCGCCGAGCGGTCCATCCAGGAAGCCGACGTGCTACTGTACGTCTACGACCTGGCCTTGGGGCTCGACTCGGAAGAGATCGCCTTCCTGCGCGACGTCACGGCGTCTGAGCCGCAGCTCGCCGCGCTGGTCGTTGGCAACAAGGAAGACCTCGTGGACGACGTGCCGGTCGCCGAGATCGATGCGATTCCGGCGACGATGCTCTGCGCCGAGCGCGGCGTGGACGATGCCGAGGAAGTCAAGCCTCTCACCGAGTGGCTCACCGAGACGGTCACCGATCGTCTCAGCCGATCGGACGCCTCCGCTGTCGTGATGAACCAGCGGCACCGCCAGCACCTGCAGGACGCCCTCGACGCCGTTCGCTCGGCCCAGCAGGCGCTCGACGCGGGCGTCTCGGGCGACATGCTGACGCTCGACCTCCGTGCTGCGCTGCACGAGCTGGGCGCCATTACGGGTGAGATCACGAATGAAGACGTGCTCGACCAGATCTTCTCCCGCTTCTGCATTGGGAAGTGACCGGCACGGACGTGTGAAAGGATGCACATTTGGAGAGCAAGAGCGTCCAACCATTCACCCGTCCACACGCAAGCCGAGATGGGCCCCATTCAGTCAAAACGATCTCGATGAAGTGAACATGCCACGCGCCCGGAGTCTACGTCCCCGCGTCAAAATTTGCTGCATCAGCAGCGTTGAAGAAGCCCGGGTT
>JAAAPH010000344.1 GCA_009908415.1 Bacteroidota bacterium | reverse complement strand
AGAGAACGATTATGCGCCGGCCGACGGGCCGAGCACCGCATCGACGTACGCCTGGGTGTCAACCAAGTTGGCGGCGGCCTGCTCGGCCAGGCCGTACAGCGGCTGGGCGTACAGCCCGATGGCCAACAGCACGACGGCCAGCGCTACGATGGGTCCGTTCAGAGCCCAGCGCTGGCTGGTCGATCCGCTGGCCTGTACGTCGTCCTCCGTCGCCGGCCGCCAGAAGGCGCGCGACCAGATCTGGGCGACGACCAGCAGCGTGAAGAGCCCGACGATGAGCGCCACGGCCACGATGGTAAACTGCTCCGCTTCGAGTCCGGCCTGCACGAGCGTGAGCTTGCCCCAGAATCCGGGGAACGGCGGAAAGCCGGCCAGCGAGAAGGCCGGCACCATGAAGGCGGCGGCCAGCACCGGTCGATACTGGTAGAGCCCCCCCATCTCGCCGAGGCGGGCCGTGCCCGTGTCGCGCTCCATCATGCCCCCGATCAGGAACAGCGTCGTCTTCACCGGAACGTCCTGCAGGATGTAAAACACGGCGCCGACCAAACCGAGCGTCGTAAAGAAGCCGAGCCCCATCAAGATGTAGCCCATGGCACTGATGACGAGGAAGGCGAGCAGCCGATGCACGTTGCGTTGCACCATGGCCCCCATCACCCCGACGACCATCGTGCCGGCTGCGATGACGAGCAGCACCGTGCGGGTATAGCCCGTGGGGTCGGGAAAGAGCAGTGAGAAGACGCGAATCAGCGAATAGATGCCCACCTTCGTGAGCAGCCCGGCGAAGACGGCGGCCACGGGGGCGGGCGGCGTATGATAGGCGGCCGGGAGCCAAAAGAAGAGCGGAAAGAGCGCGGCCTTAATCCCGAACGCCATGATGAAGAGGGTAGCCAGCGTCGCCTCCACGCCCGATCCGCGCAGCTCAGCGATGCGCCCGGAGGCGTCGGCCATGTTGAGCGTCCCGGTGTGGCCGTAGAGCAGACCCACCGCCGCGAGGAAGATGATCGACGACACGAGGTTGATACCCACGTACTTCACGGCGCCGTCGAGTTGCCGGCGCTCGTTGCCCAGTACGAGCAGCACGAAGGAGGCGATCAGCAGCACCTCGAACCAGACGTACAGGTTGAACATGTCGCCCGTGATGAACGCGCCGTTGACACCCATCAGCAGGAGGTGGAAGAGCGGGTGAAAGCCGAAGCGTTGCCGCGCCTCGTCCATGCCGGCGAGGGCGTAGACGGCGACGGCGACGGCAACAAAGGCCGTCATGCCCAGCAGGCCCGCGCTCAGCGGATCGGCGACCAGCGTAATGCCAAACGGGGCGGGCCAGCCGCCCATCTGCGCCGCGCGGATGCCGTCGGTGGCCACGCGCCAGAGCAGCGTGCCGCTCGCTCCCAGCAGGGCGACCGCACCGAGCACACTCGTCAGGCGCTGCACCCCGGGAACAGACCGCAGCAGCAGCGTGAGCACGGCCGTGCCGAGAGGAATGGCCAGCGGAAGGATGAGCAGAAGGTCCATCGAATGGAGCAGTCAGATCGAAAGGGAGTGGAAGAAGCGAAGCGGGGGCGATGCTCAAGCTGGCAGGCGCCGCGTCTCGGTGTGCACATCAAGCGGCTCGTCCGGCTCAGCCGCATCGAGCGTGTCGGCATCGAGCGTGTTCGTCGTGAGGTAATTGCGAAAGACGAGCACGAGGGCAAACACGAGCAGGCCGAAGCTGATCACGATGGCGGTGAGGATCAGCGCCTGTGGGAGCGGATTGGCATAGGGCTCGATGGGCAGTTCGGCGCCGTACGGAATCACGGGCGGATGATCGCGCGTGAGGCGGCCCATCGTAAAGATGAGCAGGTTTGCGGCGTTGCCCAAGATGATCAGTCCAATCACGAAGCGCAGCAGATTGCGCCGCATCATCAGGTAGAAGCTGCAGGCGAACAAAATGCCGGACACGATGGCGAGTAACGCCTCCATGGGATCAGCGGGGTTATGAGCGTTAAGAGGTATCGTTGCGACGGGATGGAATGACGGCCGGACCGCGCTCCTCCACGGAAAACATCATGAGGACGACGGTGCCGATGACGACGAGGAACACGCCGATGTCGAAGATTAGCGTGGACCCGAGATACAGGTGAATGCCCCCTGGCAAGTACAGGTCGGCCCAGAGCCCGGTCAGGAACGCCTCGCCCTGAATCAGCGCGAGGATGCCGCTGCCCAGCGCACAGGCTAAGCCAACGCCCAGCAGGGTCTGCGGCTCGAAGCGCAATACCTGCCGCGCTGCCCCCACGCCCCGCGAGAACGCGTAGAGCACAAACGCACTGCCCGCGATGAGTCCGCCTACGAAGCCGCCGCCCGGATGGCTATGACCGCGCAGCAACATGAAGACGGAAAACACCAGCAGCAGCGGAATAAGCAGCCGCGTAGCAACCTGGAGAATAAGGGAGTAAATCATGCCGTCTCCTCGGCTTCTGTCAAGACCTTGTCGTCGGATTCAATCGATGCCTCGGGCGTGTCGCGATTCTGGCGCATCATGCGCATCAGCACGTAAACGCCCAGCGCCGCCATCGCCAACACGCCGATTTCGCCCATGGTATCTAGCGCTCGGAAGTCGACCAGTATCACGTTGACGATGTTGTGTCCCCGAGCCTCCGTATAGCTCCGCGACGCGAGGTAGTCGCTCACATAGCGGTCGAGCGGCGTGCTCAGCACGGTCAGCGCAATCGTCGTGATGATGGCCCCAACCCCCGTGGCCACTACGGCATCCCGCACCCGGGACGCCAGCGAGACCTGTCCCGAGATGCCAGGCAGGTTGAGCAGCACGATGACGAGGATAATAATCGACAGCGTTTCGATGGTGAACTGCGTCATGGCGAGGTCGGGCGCGCCAAAGAGCAGGTACAGGAGCGCGATGGCGTAGCCGCCGATGCTGAGCGCCAGGATGGCGATGAAGCGCTCGTGCGTGCGTACGGCTACGAGCGCCGCCAACACAATAATGCCCGCCAGGGCGGCCTCGTAGTACCGCACGCCCAGCACCTCCGTGGGCCACTGGATGTTCGTCTGAAGCAGTAGGGACGAGCCCACGAGAACCACAAAGGTAGAGAGCACGGTAAGCAGGTAGTGCCGGAAGGTACCGTCCTGCACGCGACGCGTCGTCCACTGGCTCAGGCGGGCCATCTCAAAGAGGCCTCGCTCGAAGGCCGCTGCCGGCCGGCGGCCGAAGAAGCCATCGAGCGCCTGCATGAAGCCACTCGGCTGCACGCGGGCCCACTGAACGTAGAGCGCAAACCCGATCGCGAATGTCACCAGGCTCGCGATGAGCGGCGCGTTGATGCCGTGCCACAACGCGAGGTAGAACTCGTACGGGGATTGCAGCACGGCCCCGGTGGCTGCCTGCAGAATGGTCTGGTCGACGAGGCTTGGCACCAGCCCGAAGGCCAGGCCGAGCGTCGCCAGGATGCCCGGCCCCAGCCACATGCTCACGGGCGCCTCGTGCGGGTGGCGCGTGAATGACCCCTCCCCGCCGAAGAACGGCTTGATGCCCACGACGAGTGCGCCGGCCAGCAGGGCCGCGTTGGCCAACACCGACGCCACGAGCACCACGATCCCGATCGGTCCGGCGCCCAACGCGGCCTCGTAGGTCACCTCCTTCCCAATGAAGCCGAAGAGCGGCGGCAGGCCTGCCATCGACAGCGCAGCCAGCAGCCCCCCCGCCATCGTGTACGGCATCTCCGAGCGCAGGCCGCCGAGCTCCAGCACGTCGCGCGTGCCCGTCTCGTGGTCTACGCTGCCCGCCATCATAAAGAGCGCGCCCTTGTAGAGCGCGTGCACGAGAATGAACACCATGGCCGCCTTCACGGCCGCAGACGTCCCCACGCCGAGCAGCATGGTGAGCAGCCCGAGCACCATCACGGTCGTGTACGCGAGGATTTGCTTGAGGTCGGTGTAACGCAGCCCGAGCCACGCGCTGAGGACCATCGTGAAGGCCCCGAAGCTCACCAGCGTGTAGAGCCACAGGTCGGTACCGCCCAGCACGGGGCTCAGGCGGGCGAGCAGAAAGACGCCGGCCTTGACCATAGTGGCCGAGTGCAGGTACGCGCTCACGGGCGTAGGGCCGGCCATGGCCGCCGGCAGCCAGAAGTGAAACGGAAACTGCGCCGACTTCGTGAAGGCGCCCAGGATGACGAGCACGAAGATGCCCGTGTAGTACGGATGGGCGCGCACCGTATCCCCGAGGGCCAGCATCTCTGAGAACTCCATCGTGCCGGTCACCTGCTGGAGGAGCAGCAGGCCGGCCAAGAGCGCCAAGCCGCCACCGCCGGTTACCACGAGCGCCTTACGGGCCGCCTGGCGATTGTCCTCATCGGTATGATAGAAGCCGATGAGGAGATACGACGCGAAGCTCGTCAGCTCGAAAAAGATAAAGAACGCGATGATGTTATCGGCCACGACGAGGCCCAGCATCGCGCCCATAAACAGGAGCAGCTGCGAGAAAAAGCGCCCGTACTGGTCGTGCCCGTGCATGTACCCCCCGGCGTACACGACGATGAGCGTGCCGATGCCCGTCACGAGCAGCGCAAAGAGCAGACTGAGCCCGTCCAGATAGAACGAGAGCGTCAGGTCGAGGCTGGGGACCCAGGCATGCACCTGGCGGATGGGCGTCCCATCTGCCACCGGTCCGATCTGCTGTGCGAAGTAGGCGAAGACGGCCAGCGGGAGCAAACCGAGCACCCATCCGGTGGCCTGCTTCGTAACGCGGGCGATGAAGGGGGCCACCGCCGCGAGGACAAAGATACTAAGTACGGCCCAGAGCATAGAGGTCGCAGGGGAAATACATGGTCAGAGGACGTCCGCAGGGGGACCGGCGCCTACCCGTCGGAGGCCGACGGTGAAGATGCGCGGCGCGCCGGCGGCTGGTCACCTTTGTCGAAGAGATCGTCGTAACGGGCCCTCAGCTTATCGACGAGCGTGCCCTGCCAGAGCGGAACCTCGTCCAGGTAGCCGGCCCGTCCGATCATGTGCGCCGACACGGGGGCCGTGAACAGCACGAAGGCGATCACGGCCACGGCCCGGGTGGTCGCGCTGAGGTCGCCAAAAAAGACAGCAATGCCCACCAGGATGAGTCCAATCCCCAGCGTGCCGGCCTTCGTGATCGCGTGCATGCGCGTGTAGAAGTCGGGCAGCCGCAACGCACCGATGGTGGCGACCATCATAAAGGCAGCGCCCCCCAGCAGTAAGAGGGCGGCAATCGTCTCAGTCATAGCTCTGTCGTCTCTTCTTCGGCATGGATACGCTCAATGTAGCGCGCGAAGGCGACCGTGCCCAGGAACGCCAGCAGGCCCAGCACGAGCGCCACGTCGATGTAGGTCTCTTCCTGAATCAACACCGAGTAGGTCGCCAAAAAACCCATCGTGAGATACGCCACGAGGTCGATGGCGATGACGCGATCGGGCAGGCTGGGCCCCCGGATCAGGCGAACGAACGCACCCAAGATGGCAAGGCTGATGATGGCAAGGCTGATGAACACAGCCCAGAGCAGAAAGCCGTCGAGGTCTTCCATTGCAGCGTAATCCTGAGAGGGGGCAGAACGGGTGGGTCCGGACAACGCATGGCGCGGAACGTACTCCACGCATCGGTCCTCATGTTAACCGTAACGGGGCAATTTGTCCACCGCCTGAGTTATCGCGCTGGACCGGCTGTGGTTAAGCACAAACCGAGTGACACATAGCAAGAAGGGCAGTGGGCGAAACCCACTGCCCTTTTCGCTGCCTGTAGTATAGCAAGGTGGAAGGAACTTATCCTGCAATCTCGATGAAGTTCTCGTTCACCTGATCCCAGTTGACCACGTTCCACCAGTGATCGATGTAGCTGCCACGCTTGTTCTGGTAGTGCAGGTAATACGCGTGCTCCCACACGTCGAGCCCGAGAATGGGGGTATGCCCCTCCATGAGCGGGCTGTCCTGGTTGGCCGTGTCGGTCACCGTGAGGCTGCCGTTGGCATCGGCAATGAGCCAGGCCCATCCGCTGCCAAATCGGCCGGTGGCGGCGCCCTTAAACTCGGATTTAAAGTGCTCGAACGAGCCGAACTCGTCATCGATGGCGTCGCCGAGGTCTCCGGAAGGCGCCTCGCCTCCGTTCGGTGACATGATGGTCCAGAACAGCCGGTGGTTGGCAAAGCCGCCACCGTTGTTGCGAACGGCCGTCTGGATGTCAGCCGGCAGGTTGTCAATGCCGCTCAGCAGCTCCTCGATGGAGTGGCCCTGCAAGTCGTCGTACCCTTCGAGCGCGGCGTTCAGCTTGTTCGTGTAACCCTGGTGGTGCTTGGTGTGGTGAATCCGCATGGTGCGCTCGTCGATGTGCGGCTCGAGCGCATCATAGTCATACGGCAGATCCGGAAGCGTAAATGCCATGAGTCTTTAAGTTTGTGTAGAAGAGTGAGTGACGGTCAATGCTGCATCTGATGATTCATTCAGGTAACAGCCCGTCGTCCAGATATGTTTTCCCCGGCCGATCGCGTTAACAATCCGTTTCATTCTAACGAGCACTCCCACCGTCGGATCGGCTCGGTCGGTCCCGTACGGCCATGGTCAGGCGGCTCGCACAGACCAGGCGCTGGGCGTCATCCCGGATGCGAATCTGCCATACCTGGGATGACCGCCCCCGGTGCAGTGGCCGGGCCGTCCCAACGACGTGTCCGTCGCGTACGGACCGCACGTGATTGGCATTGATTGCCATCCCCACACAATACTGCTGCTCGGCGTCCACACAGCAGTTGGCGGCCGTGCTGCCGACCGTCTCGGCCAACACGACGGATGCGCCCCCGTGCAAGTACCCGAACGGCTGATGGGTGCGAGCATCCACGGGCATGCGGGCCCGCAGGTAATCCGGCCCGATCTCCACGAACTCGATGCCGAGGTGCGCCCCCATATTCCCCTCTGCCATGGCGTTCAGCCCATCCAGCGTGAGGGGCTGCTGCCAAATGGAGGGCGCGCCTGCATCGTTGGCCGAATCCGAGGACGGCATGACATCACGCTCCGTTCAGCTGGACGACGACTTTGCCCTGGCTCTGGCCGCTGTGCAGGTGCTCTACCGCGTCAGGGATCGACTCGATGCCCCGGAAGGTGCGCTCGTCGATGGCGACATGCAGGTCGTCTCGATGGAGCAGCTCCATCAAGTGGCGGAGGTGCTCCCCGAAATACATGGCGAATTGGGGCAGAAAGAACCCGTGGATCGAAGCCGACTTACCCAGCAGCTTCGTGTAGATGCGCGGACGGGTCACCGGCTTGGGGCCGTCGACGTACTCGCTCACGTACCCGATGGTGAGGAGCTGGCCGTGCACGGCCAAGGCGTCGACGCAGGTATCGAAGAGTTTGCCGCCCACGCCTTCGTAGACAAGGTCCACGCCGTCGGGGTACTCGCGCTCCAACACGGCGCGCACGTCCTCCTCGCGGTAGTTGATGGGCCGGTCGCAACCGAGATCGTTCAGCAGCGCCACCTTCTCGTCGGTGCCGCATGTGCCGATGACGTGATGGCCGTTGCGCTTGGCCAGTTGCACGGCATACTGCCCCGTTCCGCCGGCGGCGGCCGTCACGAGCACCACGTCGTCCGGCTCCACGTCGGCGACCTCCTGGAGGGCGATCGAGGCCGTGAGACCGCTCACCATGATGCTCAGCGCTTCGGGCGTCGGCTCGGAAACCTTGTAGGCATTGCTGGCCCGCACGCAGTTGTACTCCCGATACCCGCCGCCCAGCGTGCTGGTCACCACCGCGTCGCCGGCCTGCAGGTGCTTCACGTCGCGCCCGACGGCCACCACTTCGCCCGCCGCCTCGGCGCCTAAGTCGAAGGGCGGCTCGGCGCCCGGCGCATAGCGGCCGGCGGTGATGTTCACGTCGGTGGCGTTGACCCCCGCATACCAGTTGCGGACGACCACCTCGTGCGGGCCGGGTTCGGGGATGGGCTCCTCGACCACCTCCGCAGCCGCCCGGAAGTCAGGCGAGCGCTGGGTGGCTACAAGCTTTTTGTACGTGTCGGGCATAACGCAGGGGGAATCAGTAAGATGGGCTGCAAAGGTAAAGAAATGGTTCTGCGCCTCACGCACAAGTCGTAGGGCGCCCTCGGCCTCACGATGCGCGCTGGCGCCAGTAGCGTGCGAGGCCGTGCCAGCTTTCCCGCGGCCGGCCGAACTGCTCGTACGGCGCCCAGAGCGATTCGGGGACCTGTGCCCGCATGGCCGCGATGTGGCGCTCGTGAAACCGATCGGCTTGCGCGTCGGCGTCTTTCTCTGCGTCGAGCATGGTGCGCACTGCTTCGGCAAACGCATCCAGGCGGCGCGCCATGGCGTCGAGGTGGCGCCCCACATCCGCAAACGCCCCGAAGTGCGTGAGGAAGAGCCGGTCGGGCTGCCAACGACGCAGCGTGTCGAGGCTCGCGCGCCAGGCCGCGAGGTCGATGTCGGGCGGCGGCGTCACGGGCAGCACGTAGTCTGCGCCGTCGACGCGCATGCCGGCCACATCGCCCACGAAGGCCGTCCCGGTGGTCACGTCGAAGTAGCTGATGTGGTGCGTGGCATGCCCCGGTGTGTAGGCGACGTCGAGCGACCGGCCTCCGGGCGCAATCGTCTCGCCACCGGTCAGCGACGTCACGTTGGATGCCGGTACGGGGAGGACGTCTCCCCAGAGCTGATCCATGGCGTCGCCATAGATGCGCCGGGCACTGCGCAGAAGCCGCTTGGGGTTGATGAGGTGCCGAGCACCCCGCTCGTGCACGTACACCCGAACGTCCGGCTGCGCCCGGACGACACGCCCCGCGGCCCCGGCATGGTCGAGGTGAATGTGGGTCAGAAGCAGTGCATGTACGTCGCTCAACGACGCTCCGTTCTGCTCCAAGGCGCGTGTCAGCGTGTCGAAAGCCGTTTCCGGCCCCGGGTCAACAAGCATCAGCCCGTCATCAGCTTCCAGGATCCCCGTTGCGATGAGATAGGGCATGCCCTGATACTTGAGATCCACATAGCCGCTGTCGGACGTAATCGCATGCATGGCTCTTCTCGCGTTTATGCGTTGCGGGTTGGGCGTTGCGGGGTTGCATACTCCAGCCCGCATCGTTCTCCCCCACTCCCTCCCCATCGCTCATCACCCGGCGAGGTCCTCGCGGGTCACGCCGTCGATGCTCAACACAAAGTCGGCCCCAAAGGCAGTCGCGGGCGTTTGGAAGCCGGGCGTCGCCCCGCCATCGAGCGTGCGCTGAACGGCCGCCAGCGCCGTGCGCACGGTGAAGTCGTACGGCTCGGGGCCGTGCAAACGGGCCATCGCGCGGGCCCCGGACTCGCTGAGCACTTCGCCCCACACGAAGCTTTCGCCCTGCATCCGCTCTTCGGCCGTCGGCCCCGGGCGGCCCTGCTGCACGCGACGCTTCAGGAATCGCTTCACGGGCGCTGCAGCCAGCACGCGCTCCAGCCACCCGCCGACTCGCATGAGGCGCTGAACGCCATCGGGAAGCCGCATGTACGTGGTGATGTTGGGAAT
>JAAAPH010000019.1 GCA_009908415.1 Bacteroidota bacterium | reverse complement strand
GATGCACTGGAAGATACGTGCGCGGAGCACTCCTTTTTCCCTGCGTGCAGACGACGTAATCGCGTACGAAGCAGGCCTCGCCCGTGAGGCCCAATTCCTCGCCGATGCGCTGGCACCGCTCCTGGGAGCGCGTCCCCGTACCGAGGAAGGGGCCGCGTCGGAGGCACCTATTACGCTGCGGCGAGATCTCGTGACGGTGGGACAGCGAAGGGAACGGGCCGATGGAGGGGTCGCCTACCTGACGGTGGCTCCCGATGCCGAAGCGTACGAAATGTCCGTCGACGCGGCGGGCATCGAGATCGTGGGCGTCGACGCGGCCGGCGTGTTTTACGGCATCCAGAGCCTCCGCATGCTTCTGCCTCTCGAAGCGTACCAGGAGGAGCAGGTGTCGATCGACGTGCCGGCGGTGACGATGTCCGATGCGCCGCGCTTTCCGTATCGGGGACTGCATCTCGACGTGTCCCGCAACTTCCAGACGAAAGACGCCGTGAAGCGCCTGCTCGACGTGATGGCGCTCTACAAGCTGAACACGTTCCACTTCCACCTAACCGACGACGAGGGCTGGCGCTTGGCCATCGATGGGCTGCCCGAGTTGACCGAGATCGGCGGGCGGCGCGGGCACACCACCGACGAGCGGGAGCACCTCGTCCCGTCGTATGGCTCGGGGCCGGATCCCGCACCCTCGGCCTCGCACGGGAGCGGCTGGTACACGCGTGCCGACTTCATCGAGATCCTGCAGTATGCCCACGAGCGGCACATCGAGGTCATTCCGGAGGTGGACGTCCCCGGCCATGCTCGTGCGGCCATCGTCGCCATGAAGGAGCGGCACCGCCGGCTGATGGCAGAGGGGCGCCCCGAGGCGGCGAACCGGTACCGTCTTCACGATCCCGACGATCGGTCCGCGTACCGCTCTGTGCAGGGCTGGGACGACAACGTGATCAACGTCTGCCAGCCGTCCACCTACCGGTTTCTGGAAACCGTGATCGACGACGTTCGGGCGATGTACGATGAGGCGGAGGTGCCGCTGACGACCGTGCACGTCGGCGGCGACGAGGTGCCGAGCGGGGCGTGGGCGCAGTCACCCACCTGTCAGCAGTTCATCGCTGCGTCGGATCGCGTAGAAGGAGTCGACGAGCTGTTCGATTACTTTCTGGAGCGGATGAGCACGATGCTGTCCGAGCGGGGGCTCACCACGGGCGGGTGGGAGGAGGTCGCGCTCACCGAGCGCCACCGGGACGGATCGACAACAGCCGTCCCCAAGCCGACGCTCGTCGATGACAACGTGCGGCCGTACGTGTGGGCCAACATCTGGGGCAGCGGCACCGAGGATCATGCCTACCAACTCGCCAATGCCGGCTACGAGGTCGTGATGTCGCACGCCTCCAATCTGTATCTCGACATGGCCTACAACAAGCACCCGCAGGAAGGCGGCTTCTACTGGGCCAACTTCATCGATAACGCAGGCCCATTCAATTTCGTCCCGCTCGACCTCTACAAGAGCGCGCAGGAGGATCAGATGGGGCATCCGATCGACCCGGAGACAGCGTTCGAAGGTGCAGTGCGCCTCACCGAAGCGGGCCGGCGCAACATCCTGGGGCTGCAGGGGCAGTTGTGGGGCGAGACGCTGCAAGGCGCCGACCGGATGGAGTACATGGCCGTGCCGCGGCTCATCAGCCTGGCCGAGCGGGCATGGGCGTCGCAGCCTCACTGGGCCGCCGTGGAGGATGCCGTGGAGCGGGACCGTCAGCGGCAGCGGGCATGGGCCGAATTCGCCAATCGCCTGGGTCAGCAGGAGCTTCCGCGGCTCACGGGCATCGACCCCGCGTGGACGTATCGCCTGCCTGTCCCCGGTGCCGTGATCGAGGACGGACAGCTGCGGGCGAATACGGCGCTGCCCGGGCTGATCGTGCGCTACACGACCAACGGAAGCGTGCCCACCGCGCAGTCGACCCTCTACACGGGCCCGGTGTCGGTGCGCGGGGCGGAGGTCGTCAAGCTACGCACCTTCGATGCGCAGGGCCGCGGCAGTCGGGTCGCGACGCTTCCAGCGAAGTAGTCGACGAGGACGCACGCGGCTCGAATCGGAGTCCAGGCCGGTACGCGATGCCCATCCCGCAGACCCGGTACAACAGCCGCGTGGTAGAAACGCGCTCGTAGCGGGGTGGGGCATGAAGAGGAAACGAAGGCCGTAGGTCAAGAGTAAATGGCACCGTGGCAGCGAGTGCGCATTGGGGAAGGGACGCCTCCGCTTGCACGCTCTCATGATGCTTCAAGAAGTGGTGCGGTGGTATGAAGAAGATGACGATCGACCAGGTCGCTGAGCTGGCCTACGTCTCGCGCTCCGTCGTCTCGCGGGTTCTGAACGATCATCCGAACGTGAGCGAGGAGGCCCGAGCCCGCGTCGAAAAGGTCATCGAGGAATACAACTACCGGCCGAGTTCGGCCGCACGGAGCTTAGCCACGGACCGAACCTTCGAGATCTGTATTCTCACGCCGCGGCGTCAGGGCGACGCGCTCGCAAACGGGTTCTGGACGTTGCTCCATCTCGGGATCTTCGAGCAATGCATCGAGCGCGGCTACTTCGTGTCCCTTTCCATGGTGTCGGCCGGGATGGGCAGTGAGGTGCACGAGCACATTCTGAGCGAGCACCGCTTTGACGGGTTTATCTTGATCACAGAGGAGGTGACGGAGCTGGTGGCGGCCAAGCTAGAGGAACGTGATGTGCCGACGGTGCTCGTTGGCCACGACCCCGAGTATCCGGGGCTCAGTTCCGTGGACGTGGACAACCATCAGGGGGCCTACGCGGCCACGCGGCACCTGTGCGACCTGGGGCACCCGCGGGTCGGCGCCATTCTGGGCAGCCTCGACTTGAAAGAAACCGTGGAGCGGCGAGAAGGGGATTGCCATCGGCGACTACTCGCAGGAGAGCGGGTACCGCATCATGCAGCGCTGGATCGAGCAGGACGGGTACCCGTCGGCAGTATTCTGCGCCAACGACGGCATGGCGCTCGGCGCGTTGCTTGCCCTCCATCAGGCCGATGTGGCCGTGCCCGAGGAAATGAGCATCATCGGCTTCGATGATCTTCCGACGTCGCGCTACGCTTATCCACCGCTGACCACCGTCCACCAGCCAATCTACGAGAAGGGGGAGCAGGCGGCGGACATGATTATCAGTCAGGTGGAGGGCACCCAGGACGAGGTGCGCCACGTGAAGCTGCCCGCCGAGCTTGTCATCCGCGAGAGCGCGGGGCCGCCGGCGGCTAGGTAGCGCGGACATCGTCGGGGCAGCCGGTCCACTCCGACACGTACGTGTTGCCGATGTAGCCGAGGTCGTCGACGCCCATCTTGCTGCTGAAGAAGCCGCTGGCCACGAGGTTGCGGAAGCTGTTGAAAAACTCCACGCCGGCCTCCATGCCGTCGGGCGCCGCGTCCGGCCAGGCGATGTCGTCGAGCAGCTCTTTCTGCTGCGCCTCCGAGCAGTCGGCGAAGAGCGCGTCGAAGCGCTGGAGGCACTGGTAGTCGACCCAGGCGAGCCCGCCGCGCATGGCCGTCTGCCGCGGCTGCGGATCGCCGAGCAGCTCGTCGGTCATCACGTGGTCGATGAACTCAGGGACGCGCGCGTCCGAGGCGCTGCCGGACCGGTCGTCGGCCGGAATCACCAGGTCGGCCATCACGCGGACGGTTCGCATCTCGTGGTCGGTGAAGAACTGCTTCGTGTAGTCTGCCGTCGGACGCGTTGTGCCATCCGGCGGGGTGGCAGCCGCGCTCCCCGTGCTGGTCTCTTCCGCCGTACAGGCAAAGCTGAAGGTGGAGGTAGCGGCCATCAGGCCGAGCAGCTTAAGCGCGTCGCGTCGTTCCATGTCAGCCATGATTCGTCGGGAGTCGGTCGGTGCGGGTCAGGAGGGTGGAGGCGCCGGAAGAAGGCTACAGGGTGCCCTTGTTGCGCTGATCGATGATGTAGTCGGAGGCGCGCATCGCAAGGGCCATGATGGTCCAGGTCGGGTTCTTGTGCGGCATCGAGACGAGCGGGCCGGCGTCCGTTACGAAGAGGTTGTCCACGTCGTGGGCTTGGCAGTACGAGTTCAGCACCGAGGAGCGCGGGTCGTCGCCCATGCGCGTCGTGCCGGCCTCGTGAATAATCTCACCGGGCATCGTAATGCCGTAGTCCTGCTCCTCGGTCGGCATGTCGCCGAAGACGTGTGCGTCCATCGAGCGAAGGATCTCGCGGCCGGTCTCTTGCATGTGCCGCACCTGTTGCAGTTCGGCGTCGCTCCAGTTGACGTTGAAGCGGAGCGTTGGGATGCCGTACTGGTCGACGGTGTCCGGGTCGATCTCGCAGTAGTTGTCCTCGCGCGCCACCATTTCGCCCCGGCCCGAGAGGCCGACCACCGAGCCGTAGAAGCGGCGGTAGTCCTCCTTGAGCTGCGGCCCGTAGCCCCCGCCGCCCTTCGGGCGCTCGTCGGGGCCGGCGAAGGCGTCGTTGTACGTGTGGATGTTGTTCATGATGCCGTAGCCGGGCATGCCGCGTCCGCCCCAGATCTCGAAGTGATAGCCGCGCGGGAAGCCCAGCCGGTCGTGCTGGTCGTGGAGCCACCAGGGGATGTACACGTGCATGCCGCCCACACCGTCGCAGTTGTGGTCGGGATCGTTCATGAGCTGCGGCAGAATGCCCGCGACCGTGGTACCCGTCGAGTCCATCAGGTAGCGGCCTACGACGCCGCTCGAATTGGCGAGGCCGTTCGGGTGCTGGTTGGAGGTGGAGTTGAGCAGGAGCCGGGCCGACTCGCACGCGCTCGCCGCCAGGATGACGATGTCCGCCTGCACCTTTTGCTCGCTCCGGGTGCGGGTGTCGATGTACGAGACGCCCGTGGCCCGGCCTTCGGCGTCCGTGGTCACCTCGCGCACCATGGCGTTGGTGAGCAGCGTGAGTTGGCCCGTCTCCCGCGCCGGGTCGATCAGCACCGGCGGCGAGGAGAAGTTCGAGTGGGTCGGGCAGCCGCGGTTGCACTGCGAGCAGTAGTGGCAGGCCGCGCGGCCGTTCAGCGACTCGGTAATGATCGAAAGGCGCGACGGGATGACGGGGATGTTGAGCTGCTCGCAGCCCTGCTGGAAGAGGCGCTCATAGCACCGCGGTTCGCGGTTCCGGGGCCGACTGGAAGATGCCGTCCGGGGCGTTCGGGAAGTTTTCCTCCGAACCGAAGAGCCCGACCATACGGTCGATGCGGTCGTAGTACGGCTTGATGTCCTCGTAGCTCATGGGCCAGTCGTCGCCGTACCCGTCGATGCTGCGGCTGCGAAAGTCGTCCGGGCCGAAGCGCAGCGAGATGCGCCCCCAGTGGTTGGTGCGACCGCCGAGCATGCGGGCGCGGAACCACCGAAAGTCGGTGTCGCCCACGGTGGAGTACGGCTCGCCCGGGATGTCCCAGCCGCCATCGCAGGCGTCGAACTCGCCGAACGGGCGCTCTGTCGTGCTCGCGCCGCGGCGGGGCGACATGTAGTTCCACATCAGCATGTCGCTCTGGTCATTGGTCATTCACGTCCCACGCCGCGCCGGCTTCCAGCATGATCACGTTGGCACCGGCATCCGTGAGGATCTTCGCGGCCATGCCGCCGCCCGCACCGGATCCTACGATGCACACGTCGAACGTCTCCGAACTTTGTATATTCGCCATAAGCCTTCCTGAGCGGCGGTTCGTTTCTAATTTTCAATCCAGATTGAATATAGTCGAGGGCGCCCGCATTCTCAACCCAAAGTTGCATGCGGGCGGGCGAATTTGGAAGCGGTTCCTTTCTGCCCCTCGTATTGCGAACTGAACCGCCTCCCACTATCCTCTTTAAACACCAGCAGACTGGGGTGTTCAAGTTTTCGATGGATATGGATGCCCGCCGGTCCCCTTTACATGCCCTGCCGCGCCAATCCTTGATCCCATGCCCTCTTCGTCCCGCCCCTCCGGTTCAGCGCGCAAGAAGTCGTCAGAGCCCCGGTCCAGCACCGAAGGCACGCAACGCGAACGGGTGCCCACGCTCATCTTCGACGATCCGTCGCAGCTCTCCTATCAGGTTGCGCGGCGCATTGCGGGCCTCGTCGACGAGCGGCGGGCCGTGGGCAAGAACCTCGTGCTGGGGCTGCCCACCGGCTCGACGCCCATCGGGGTGTACCAGGAGCTCATCCGCATGCACCGAGAGGACGGGCTCGACCTCTCGAATGTGGTCACCTTCAACCTGGACGAGTACTACCCCATCGAACCGGAGAGCCTCCAGAGCTACCACCGGTTCATGAAAGAAAACTTCTTCGCGCACGTCAACATCCCCGATGAGAACATCCATATTCCGCGGGGCGACCTTTCGTCCGATGCGGTGGAGCGGCATTGCCTGGAGTACGAGCACCAGATCGAGAAGGCCGGCGGCATCGACCTTATGCTGCTGGGCATCGGGCGGAGCGGGCACATCGGCTTCAACGAGCCGGGGTCGAGCCGTGATACGCGCACCCGCCTCGTCATCCTCGACGAAATTACGCGCAAGGACGCGGCCTCCGACTTCTTCGGCGAAGAGAACGTCCCGCAGGAGGCCATCACGATGGGCATTGGGACCATTCTGGAGGCGCGCGAAGTCATCCTGCTGGCTACCGGCGAGCACAAGGCGCCCATCGTGCGCGAGGCCATCGAGGAGGAGCCGACGCGCCGCGTGACGGCCAGCTACCTTCAGGAGCATCGCAACGCCACGTTCTACCTCGACCGCGCCGCCGCCAGCGAACTCACCCGCGAGAAGACGCCGTGGCTCGTGCGCGACGTCGAGTGGGATCACCAGATGACGAAGCGGGCCGTGATCTGGCTCTCCAAGAAGCTCGACAAAGCCATCTTGCGGCTGGAGGCGGCCGACTTCTTCCGCCACCAGATGCACGGGCTGGCCCACGCCCACGATAGCATCGATGATCTCTGCCGCGAGGTGTTCGAGGATCTGCGCCAGCGCATTACGTACCGCGACCAGCTGTTCAAGGACGACACGGTGATCGTCTTCAGCCCGCACCCGGACGACGATGTGATCTCGATGGGCGGCATGCTCGACAAGATCGTGCGCAACGGGAACGACGTGACCGTCGCGTACATGACGAACGGCTCGGTCGCCGTGTTCGACGCCGACGTGCGGCGCTTCCTGCGCTTTATCGACATGAGCGGTGAGGCGCTGGGCATCGAGGGCGCGGCCGATAGCAGCTTCGGAACGAAGCGCGATGAGATCCTGCGGTTCTTTGACGAGAAGGATCCCGGCGCGGCGGACACGAAGGCGGTGCAGCAGCTCAAGGCCCACGTGCGGTACGGCGAGGCCATCGCCGCCATCGAGGTGATAGGGCTCGGCGAGGAGGCGGCCCGCTTTCTGGACATGCCGTTCTACAAGACCGGGCGCGTCCGCAAAGACCCCATCAGTGCCGACGACGTGGAGGTGGTGCTGGACCTGCTCCACGAGATCCAGCCCGATCACGTATTCGTGGCGGGCGACCTGTCGGATCCGCACGGCACGCACCGGATGTGCTACAAGGCCATCAGCGAGGCGCTCGATCGGTACGGCGCGCAGCCGGCGGACGCCGCTGCGGCGAAGGCATCGTTGGGCCATGAAGGCGAGGCCGTGGAAGGGGCCGCCGCATCCGACGCCCCGGCGGTGGAGAGCACGGCAGCAGGCGAAGCAGGCGACGGGGCGCCGCAGCCGCCGGCCCCTGCCGCGCAGCCCAAGGTATGGCTGTACCGTGGGGCCTGGCAGGAGTGGGAGGTCGACCGCGCCGACGTGTTCGTGCCCATGTCGAAGGCCGACCTCGATCGCAAGGTGGAGGCCATCTTCAAACACGAGAGCCAGAAGGACCGCGCCATGTTTCCCGGCGCGTACGACGAGCGCGAGTTCTGGCAGCGCGCGCGCGACCGCAACCGCGGGACCGCCGAGACGCTCAACAGCCTGGGCTTGCCGGAGTTTTACGCCGCCGAAGCCTTCGTCACGACGTATGAGATGCCGTGATACGACGCGATATCGGGTGGGCGTTTTGGAGTCTGGGGGTGTGAAAGAAAAGCTACTGAGCCGATGAATCGAAGAAGCGAGGAATCGAGGAGAGCACACCGTCTCCCCTTCGTCTCTTCGGTTCCCCGCCTCCTCGCCTTGCCGAGTCTGGCCGCCGTCGCAGTGATCGCACCCATGCTGATGACGGTGATCGGGTGCGCCGGCGATCCCATGCCCGACGCGCTGGACGGGCCGGGCCATCCGAGCGTCGAGGTGCCGTTCAATCCACGTACGTACGTGGTTCAGCGCGCACCGGACGAGACGCTCCAGATGGACGGGCGGCTGAACGAATCCGCCTGGCAGGAGGCGGCGTGGACGCGCGACTTCGTCGACATTCAAGGGGCAGCCCAGCCAACACCGCGGTTTCGCACGCGGGCCAAGATGCTGTGGGACGACACGTATTTCTACGTGGCCGCCCAACTGGAGGAGCCGGACGTGTGGGCGACGCTCACCCAGCGCGACACGGTGATTTTCTACGATAACGACTTCGAGGTCTTCATCGACCCGGACGGCGACACGCACAACTACTACGAGTTGGAGGTGAATGCCTTCGGCACGCTCTGGGACCTGATGCTGCTCACGCCGTACCGTGACGGCGGCCCGGCCATCGACGGGTGGGACATCCGTGGCGTGCAGGCTGGCATCGACGTGCAGGGGACGCTGAACGATCCGAGTGACACAGACACGGGCTGGAGCGTCGAGATCGCCATGCCGTGGTCCATCCTGGAAGAGGCGGCCCCGGGCGGCAATCCACCCCAGCCGGGCGATCAGTGGCACATCAACTTCTCACGCGTACAGTGGCGGTCGGTCGTGGACAACGGCAGGTACCGAAAGGAGCGCGACCCCGACACCGGCGAGGCGCTCGACGAAGACAACTGGGTGTGGTCGCCGCAGGGTGCCATCGACATGCACATGCCGGAGCGGTGGGGCCGCGTGCAGTTCACCGATGCGTCGGCCGGCGCGCCCGCCCCGGTCTTTCGCCCCGAGGTCAACCAGGACGTGCGGTGGGCTTTGCGCCGGCTCTACTACCGGCAGCAACGGTTCTTCGAGCAGCACGGCCGCTACGCCGATCGGCTCGCGCTCCTGCGCGCCGACGAGTTCGCGGTCGAGGGCCTCGACCTCCGGGCGCGCCTCGAAACCACCGAGAATCTGTACGAGATTACCGCGCCGGGCCGCGACAGCACCCTGCTGCACATCCGCCAGGACGGCCGGGCGTGGACGACGCCCCTCCGCCCCGGTGCCGCACCCTAGCGGGGGAACGGTGACCGGACGGCGGCCCTGTGCGGCTGAGTTTTTGCGGCGGTCTCCCCCACCTGCCATATGCAGGCGCTATCGCCGTGCTCCAAACCTCGATCGTCGAACTTCGTCGCCGGTCGTTAAGTTGAACGTTCACCCCACCGCATCACGCCGCATCCGACCGTGCTTTTCATGCAACGTCTCCCTGCTCTCTGCTACCTGATTGCGTTCGTGTTCCTGTGGAGCGGCCCT
>JAAAPH010000508.1 GCA_009908415.1 Bacteroidota bacterium | reverse complement strand
CAGCGCTGCGCGGAACGGAGGTCACCCCCCCTGGCTATCGTACAGCGTGTCTTCCAACGCAGCCAAAAACGCCTTGTTCTCGCTGGATGTCCCGGCATTGACACGAACGTGGCGATCCAGTGCCTCGTACCCGCTCATGTCGCGAATGAGGATGCCCCGCTCGGCGAGCGCGCCCTGCAAGGCGGACGCGGACCCGTCGGTGCTGAAGAGCACGAAGTTCGCGTGTGAAGGCACCACGTCGACGCCATCCATCGCGCGGAGGGCCTTGGCGAGGCCGTTCCGCGCCGTGCGCATCAGCTCTACCCGCTCTTGCAACAACTCCGGCCGTGCCAACAGCTTAAGCGCCGTAATCTCGGCGAGGCGGTCGACCATGAACGGCAGCCGCGCCTTCATGACCTCGTGCGCGACGTCCGGATGCGCGATCATGTAGCCGATGCGCAGTCCGGCGAGCCCGTACGCCTTCGAGAAGGTGCGCAGCAGCATCACGTTGGGATGGTCGCGCATCAGCCGCAGCGCACTGCCTTCCGGGTTAAATTCCACATAGGCTTCATCGACCACCACGAAGCCCGATGCCGCGCGCACGATCCGCTCGATGTCGCTGAGCGGCATCGCCAGGCCCGTCGGGTTGTTGGGCGAGGTGAGCACGGTGAGCGCCGGGTCCTTCGCCTCGATGGCCTCAATGAGCGCCTCGGTGTCGAAGCTCAGGTCCGAGCGCGGCGGGACGCTCGTGAGGGCGCCATCGGCCAGCCGAACCACCTTCTCGTAGAGCGAAAACATGGGCGTGGGAAGGACGACGGGCGTGCCGGGGTCGATAAGCGCCATGCCGAACGTGTACGTCAACTCGTTCGATCCGTTGCCCACAATGATGCAATCGGGATCGACGCCGTTGTATTCGGCGAGCGCATGCCGCAGCTCGTGCGGCTGCTCGTTCGGATACCGGTTGAGCGAAATGTCCGCGGCGGCCTCCGCGATCTCCTGCTTCAGATCGGGCGGCAGGTCGTACGGGCTCTCGTTCTGGTTGAGCTTCACCTTCACCGTGTCGGGCGCCCCCACGATGTAGGCGTGCTCGCGGCGCACGGCCGGCCGAATGCGGCCGAGCAACCGCTCGATCTTTTCTTCGACGGGGGAATCTACGGTAGACATGGCAAGCGAAACACAGGTGGAATAAGGGTTCAGGCGTCAGCAAACGCCTGGGGCATACAAAAGCGCACGCATTATGATACGCGGCACGACGGAGAACCCGCAATCCCCAACGTGAAACTCACATTCACGGATGCGGCGTGGGAGAAAGGGAACCTGGGAGAAAGGGGGCATAGGAACACGGCGTCTCACCCTGTCCGTCTCCCTCCCGTCCTCCCGTTCTCCCGCTCACCCATCCCTTCGGTTTCCCGACGGAGACGCACACGGATGGCCTCGGCATGGGCCTGCAGCTCCTCGGCCTCGGCGAAGGCGGCGATGTCATCGCCCGTCTCCCGGAGCCGCTTTTCTGTGTAGCTGATGATCGACTGCTTGCGGATGAAGTCGTCCACGCTGAGCGCCGAGGCGTAGCGCGCCGTGCCGCCCGTGGGCAGCACGTGGTTCGGCCCGGCGAAGTAGTCGCCCACCGGCTCGGACGAGTACGGGCCAAGGAAGATGGCACCGGCGTGGCGGATGCGCGTCATCATCTGCCATGGGTCGTCCACGATGAGTTCCAGGTGCTCCACGGCAAGCTCGTTGATCATGGCCACGGCCTGATCCATCGTGTCCGTCACGATGCACGCGCCGTAGTCGGCAAGCGCCTGCTCCAGCACATCGCGGCGGGGCAGTTCCGGCACCATGCGGGCGACGTGCGCCTGCACGGCCTCAGCCAGCGGGCGGTGCGGCGTGACGAGCAGCGCGGACGCGCGCACGTCATGCTCGGCCTGCGACAGCAGGTCAGCGGCCACGAACTCGGCGTCGGCGGTGGCGTCGGCCAGGATGCCGATCTCGCTGGGGCCGGCCACCGAGTCGATGTCGACCGGGCCGAACACCTGCTTCTTCGCCGCGGCCACGTACGCATTGCCCGGCCCCACGATTTTGTCGACCGACGCGACGGACTCGGTGCCAAAGGCCAGCGCCCCGACGGCCTGCGCACCGCCCACGGCGTACACGTGCTCCAGCCCCAGGAAGTGCGCCGTCGCGAGCACGAGCGGGTGCGGACGACCGTCCTCCGTGGGCGGCGAGACGAGGTGGATCTCCTCGACGCCCGCCACCTGGGCCGGGATGGCGTTCATGAGCAGGCTCGACGGGTAGAAGGCGGTCCCGCCCGGCACGTACAGGCCGACGCGCTCCATCGGGACGACGCGCTGGCCGAGCAGCACGCCGTCGCCGTCGTCCATGAACCACGACTGCTGCACCTGCCGCGCGTGGTACCGGCGGATGTTGTCTTCCGCTTTGTCGATGATACGGCGGAGTTCGTCGTCCATTGCGTCCGCGGCGGCTTCGAGGGCGGATGCAGGCGATGCAGGCACCTTCAACGCGTCGGGCCGGACGCCGTCGAAGCGCTCTGTGAAGTCGAGTACGGCGGCGTCACCGCGCTGCTTTACGGCGTCGAGGATGTCGCGCACGGCGGCGTCCACCTCGGCGCTGAAGGAGGCGCTGCGGCCGAGCACGGCCTCCAGCTTCTCCGCCCGATCCGCGTAATCGACGATAGCAATCATGAGGCGTGGGGGAAAGGGTCCGTGGGAAAAGGCGAATGGGCGACATCGGGGCGGATGCTCCCGGCGTTACGGTGTATTGCCGATCTGGAGGGAAGTTCTATGCGGCCCCGCCTCTTCCTGCTTTCTTCCATTCCCTCCTTCCCCCAGCCTCCTCTCAAATCGTCTCGCGGAGGATACCGCGGACGAGCTGGGCGAGGTGAGCGCGCACCCGCTGGCCGACGGCGAGCACGTCGTCGTGGTCGAGCGGCTCCGCGCCGAGCCCGGCCGCCGGGTTCGTGATGGTGGAAAGGCCGAGGACGGACATTCCCAGCTGGCGGGCCTGGATGACTTCGGGCACCGTGCTCATGCCCACGGCATCGGCCCCCATCTGCGTGAAGGCACGGATCTCGGCTTTCGTCTCGTAGCTCGGCCCCTTCGTCCAGATGTACGTGCCCGCGCGGGTGGGCAGCCCCTGCGCGCGGGCGACGGCCTGCGCCCGCGCCGTCCAGTCCGGGTCGTAGTAGGGCGCCTGCGCACCGTGCGGCTCGACCCGAGGGGGCGCGGCGCGCCCGACCAGCGGACTGTTGAAGACGCCATTGATGTGGTCGGTGATAAACATGAGCGTGCCGGGCTCGAACGTGCGATTGATGCCGCCCGCCGAGTTCGTCACAAGCAGGCGCTCGGCACCGAGGGCGTGCACGAGCCGCACGGGAAAGGTGACGCGGTGGAGCGGATAGCCTTCATAGTAATGCACCCGCCCCTGCACGAAGACGACGTCCACGCCTTCGAGCGTCCCCACCACGAGCCGGCCGTGGTGGCCCGACACGGTGGAGGGCGGATAGCCGGGCACGTCCGTCGCGGGGATCGTCGTGGCGTTCTCGGCGTCGTCGGCCAGGTCGCCCAGGCCGGACCCGAGGATGAGCGCCACCTGCGGCGTCGCGCGGGTCTGCGCACGGACGGCCGCTATGGCCCGCTGCATCGGTGCATCGGAAGGCGCGTCGGAAGCGGAGGCGTCGGACATGGATCGATAGACGGGGACGGAATGAGACGAGGCGGTTGAACGTTACCGTTCTGCGTGTAGCGCGTTCACGACCGGACCCGCATGATGCGATAGTTGCGCAGGCTCCAGGCGACTTGCTCCACCACGACCCGGACGGTAGTGGCCACAGGAATGGCAAGGAGCATCCCGACGATGCCGGCCAGCTGCGCGCCGATCAGCACAACGAAGAGAATCAACATGGGGTGCGCTCGGGCGGCGCGGGAAAAGATGAGCGGCTGGAACAGCACGTTATCCGCTGCCTGCGTGATGGCCATGGCCACAAAGACACCCAGTACGAGCGACAGGTCGCCGGTTTGGGCTACCCCCACGAGCGTCCCGGCCACAAACCCCAGAAAGGGACCAAAGTACGGAATCGTGTTGGCCAAGCCCGTAAAGAGGCCCACCGACAGCGCGCTGTCGAGTCCGATCAGATACAGCATCAGCGACGCCACGACGGCCACTGAGAAACACTGCACGAGCAGCGCCCGGAAGTACCGCCCGATGTTGCGCTCTACCTTGTCGATGATGGAGAGCGTGATCTCGAAGTAGCGGTTCGGCACGAGGCGGAGCAGCGTCCGCCGAATCTGGATGCCATCTTTCAGGAAGAAAAACGTGACGAAGGGAATGACGAGCAGCGCGTAGAAAAGGTTGGTGAACACAGCGACCACCGACGACACGGTTTCGGCCACGCGCTCCTCGCCGACGAGTCCTCCACGGGTCAAGGAATTGATGGCCTCGCGCATCCCTTCCACCACGACGCCTTCCTCGATGGGAAACAAGAGTTGCAGCCGATCCTCGATGTAATTGGCCACTTGCCGGGCGGCATCGGTGGTGATGAGCTGCGAGAGGTCGCCCACCTGCTGTGCCACGAAGGGCACGATGTACGTAAGCAGCACGACCACGGCCCCGAACAGGAGCACAAACGTAGCCAGGATGGCCGGCACGCGCCCGATGCCGACCCCTTGCAACCGATCGACAAACGGACGGAGCAAGTACGCGAGGATGCCCCCCACGATGAGGTAAATGACGAGCCCGGCGAAGTACCAGAGGAGCCACCCGGCCAGCGCAACACCGGCGGCGCCCAACGCCAATCGAATGATGCGATCTAGGGACCACTGTCCCCCTTCGGATGACCCGTCGTCACTCGGGGAGACGGGCACGGGCGCGGCGCGCAACGGCCCCTCGGGGCGCTCCCCATGCCGGACGGGAGGTCCCGATGCCGCGCGCTTGATGCGATCGTCTGAATCTGGGTGTGTAGCCACTTACTCGTACTGCGCTTCCATTTCGTCGATGACAACGCGGATGGTGTCGTACGTGTAGCCGCGCCGCTTCAGGTACCGATACAACTTATCGCGCCGCTTCCGGGGGTCGTCCTCTCGGGCAATGCGAGGCCACCGCTTTTCGGCCTTTTCGCGGGCCGTGGGCAGCGTGCGTTGGTCGGCAAAGAAGTCGTCCACGGCCGTCTCGGCAAGGTGGCGGTCGATGCCGCGCTTGCGCAGCTCCTGCCGGATGCGCACGGGACCGTATCCCTTGCTGGCGAACCGTCGTTCCACGTATTGCTCGGCGTATCGCGCGTCGTCGAGGTACCTCAGCTCGTGCAACCGCTCCACGACTGCGTCGATGACCGGCTCGGTGTACGCGTTCTCCCGAAGCTTGCGGCGCACCTCCGTCTCGGTACGCGGCTTGTGGGCCAGATAGTCCAAGGCGCGCGCCTTGGCTTTCGCGACCCGATCGTCCTCCACGATGGCCTGTTGCTCGTCGGGCGTCAGGGTCCGCCCGGCGTGGAGGCGATGTTTGAGCACGAGATCTTGGTGCACCCCAAAGGCAAACTCGCCGCCGATAAACACCGAGACGCGGTCGGAATTATTTTTCTGCACCTCCAGTTTGGTGATCTCCCCACCCTGCGGCGGCGGATCAGACGGTTCTTCCATGCGCAACGGCGGTACCAATGAGCGCTTCGGTGAGCGTACAGTCACTTGCTCCTACGGAAGGAGGGCCCCTCGGATTCGAGGGCCGTGCCGCTGCTCGCAACGTCAATCCGCACCGAGTCGAGGGCTACGGCAGCAGCGATGCCCACAGCGCCGCGCACGTTGAAAATAGGTTCGCGGAGGTCCGGGTCATCGCGGCTCGCGGCGAAGGCTGCGTACGCCGGCCCGCTCCGGATCAGCGACACGCGCACGCGGTGGCGCGGTGGCGGGTCGGAGGCGCCCTCCACGGGCACCGCATACACGCCCGTCCAGCGTCGCCGCGGCCCGTCTCGCTTCACCGTGCGCTCGCGGAACACCTCTTCCGGCTGCAGAAAGAAATCGACCACGCGCGAGGAGAAGGTGGTGTAGGGCTGCAGTTGCGCCCGGATCCAGTACGTGCTGTCGGCGTCCGTCTCTGCAACGTCGGCGCTCCACGTGACGCTGACCTCGATGGGATAGATGTACCCCTGCTCGGCCGGAATGTCGAGCGAGTCGCGGCGGAGCGAGTCCACCAGAATCGCCTGGACGGGCTCGTCCGGAACGTCCACCTGGGCCGTTTCGATGGCGATGGGCGGTGGCGTCCGACCATCGGCCGCGCCGGTCTGCCCCCTCCAGCGCGCAGTCAGCGAAAAATCAACGCGGGGCGGCACGGACATCTCGGTTTCCGGCACGTACCGTCCGGGCTGATCCGCCGACGCCCGGTACGGGATGGACTGCCCGTCGAGCCGGAGCGTGACGGCAGCTCCGGTCGCGGGCGCCGTGGTGTCTCCGTCGGACGGGTCGAGCGGGCGCGTCGTACGGAGCGTGACCGGGCCGAGCGGCTCCCCCGTCTGAAAGAACGCCTCCACGACGAAGGGGCGCTCCTCGACCGGCGTCGCAAAATCGCACCGCACAAGCAGAACCAGTAGGCTGGCCATGAGCAGGGCTCCGATCACGCGCAGCCCGCGATAGCAGCGTGGACAGCTCATAATGCCACCTCCAGTTCAATGAGGGGAAGCACTGGCAGCCCGCGCCGATCATCGACCCGCACGCTGTCTTGTTCCGGCACGTACCGCCGCCGGACGATGTTGCGCCGGTTGGTCACGTTGTACACGCTGAGCTTCACCCGCCACTGGGCCGCCAGCCACTGAAAGCGATACCCCAGCGCCGCATCGAGCCGGGCGTACCGGGGGAGCCGCCTGTTATTCACCTGAGGCCGGTAGAGATACGTCACGGGATCCCGATCAATCAAGTCGCCGAGTTCATAGCGGGCGGTGGGCTCGGAGTGGGGATAGCCGCTCCGCACCTCCCCCGCGAGGGCGGCCTCCCAGTGCCCCTGACTCCAACTCACGGCGGTGCGCACCGAGTACGGCATGTCCAGATCGGCCGGCCGGTAGCCCTCGCCTTCCAGCGGCGGTGCCTCCACCCACGACCGGGCGCGGGCCATGCCGAGCTGCACGTCCCATGGTCCGCGTTCGTACCGGGCGCTGAACTCGCCGCCCCACGCGCGCTCGTGCGTCGCCGCATATTGACCGCGCAGGGCTCCCACCTTGATCCCTGGACCTTCCAACCCGTCTTTGATGCGGTACGCATCTTCCGGAATGAGCACGTGATCAGCGCGGCGACCGTAAGTCGTCAGCTCCACCGTGAGGCCCGGCCAGGGGTTGCTCTGCGCGCCCAGCGACGCCTGCCAGCTCGTTGCGGGACGGACGCGGGCGCTTGATGGAATCCACCGACTCGACACAAGGTCGTAGGCCAGCGAGTGCCGGTCGCGCAACCGGTGGAGATACTGCACGTACGCTCCGCTGCTTCCGCGGAGCACCAGATGGTCGGGATGCACCGTGTAGCGCGCGCTCAAACGCGGGCGGACGTGCAGATGCTGCCCGCCACTGAAGTAGCTCACGCGCACGCCCGGCTGGACCTCCCACCGAGGCGCCGGCTTCCACGTGTCTTGCACGTACCCGATCAGCTTGACCGCCTGCAAACGACTCCGCTGACTGAGCGAGTCCACCGCGTCGGACGAGCGCCGCAGGTCGGACTGCAGCGTGCTGCCGAACTGCTGATGCGTCACCTGGACGCCGGCCTTCACCTCATGCGCCACCGAGCGGTAGTAATCGGCGTTCACCTTCAGCCCCATGTCGCGTAGATCGACGCGGTAGTCGGAGGTGAGCGATGCCGTGGTCGTTGGCTGGACGAATGACCCTTCGTTGGCGAGGTAGCCGGAGTGGTACGCGGTGGTCGTGACAAACAGGTCCTCGGAGACAAGGTACTGGTGCTGCGCGCTGATGAGTCGGTTTTCCCAGCCCTGCTTCACCTCAAAGAACAGATCCGTCGGTCGCAGCCATGACGAGAAATCCAACGACAGATCGAATGGCAGGCGGAGATCGAGGTCGTCGCGCCCGCGGTAGACGCTCAGCGAGAGGCGGTGGCGGTCGTTGGGGCGTGCCGTCAGCTTGCCACTCACGTCGTAGAAGTAGTAGCCCGTGCGCAGCGTGTCCCGGCGCCCCGTCGTCGCGTCTTGCACCGGGTGAGTCCGCCCGATCAGCATATCGAGGTAGGAGCGGCGCCCGGAGAGCATGAACGACACCGACGGCGTAATAGGACTCTCGACGCGGAAGCGTCCGCTCAACACGCTGAGGGCGACCTCGGCGTGCGGATCGGTCCGGTTGCCGTCTTTCATCTGCGCGTCGAGCACCGACGCGAGGCGACCGCCATGCTCAGCGGGAAAGGCGCTCCGGTACAAGTTGCTCGACTTGAGCGTGCCCGTCTGGAACGTCGACACGAGGCTGAAGGCGTGCCAAGGATGATATACGGGCGCGCCGTCGAGGAGGTATAAATTCTGATCGGGCTGGCTTCCCCGCACGCTGAGCCCCCCATTGATCATGCCCGACTTCCGGATGCCGGGCGTCCATCGCAGCGCCTGAAACAGATCCTGCTCCCCGAGCGAAGGCATCTGGTTGAGCTGGTCGAGCTCGACAGAGAGCATGCCCGGCATGCGCTCCTGCGCCTCCTCGCTGATGACGCCCTCGATGAGCACGCCGCTCGACTCCAGAGGCTGCGGCATCAGGGCGAGACGCGTCGTCTGGCCCGTGGCCAACGTGGTGTCTCGCACCTCGTACCCCAGAAACGAGATGCGCGCGGCATAGCGACCGGGCGGAAGCGACGGGAAAGCGAAGTAGCCCGCTTGGTTCGTTGTGGTCCCAACCTGCAGCTCGGTCAGGTAGATGTGCGCGCCCGGCAACGCGTCTTGGGTTTCGGCATCGGCGACAAACCCGGCCAGCATCTGGCGCTCCGCTTGGCGCTGGGCCGGCGAGGAAGGAGATGAGCGCGCAACGAGCACGTATTGCCGACGGCGGACCTGCTGGGCTCGCAGGCCGGTGCCGTTCAGGAGGCACGCCAGTGCCTGACCCGGTCGAGACCCCGTGTACTGACAAGACACCGTCGTGCCGGTCACGAGGCGCTGGGCATACACGACGTCGATGCCGGACTGTGCACGAAGCGTGCCGAGCGCTTCCGACAGGGGCTGGGCCTGCATGTCCAGCCGAATGCGCTGGGCCTGCGCCGTGTCCGTGCAGCTACCCAGAAGCACCAGTATAAGAAGTGCAAGGAGGCCGTGGCGCACGTCCGTTGTTCTCTGATCGTCCAAGCGTCGGAATCAGAGAAACGTACACGCACGGCGGGCTCGGGTTCGAGCACTAGAAAAAATTACATCGGCCGCCGCGCTACGACGCGTCGCGCGGTGCGATGCGGTAGCCAGCATCGGTGCGCTCGACTTGGGCTCCCAGCGTGGCTGCGATCGTCCGTACGATCTCATCGAGGGAGCGCGTGCGTTCGAAGGTGCCCGTTACCGCCTGGGCGCGCAAGGCCGGTGCCACGGATACCTCCGCTTGGTAGTGTTGCGTCAGCCGATCG
>JAAAPH010000502.1 GCA_009908415.1 Bacteroidota bacterium | reverse complement strand
GCCCTACATGGCACGGGACGGCGTTCTGCTCAACGCGTCGGCCGCTGCGGCGCTTGGATGGGCCGATCCCGCCGAGGCCCTCGGAACGACGGTGTTCACACGCACGACCGAAGCGGGCGATCCGGTCGATCCGGCGCGCGTCGTGGGCGTCCTCGAAAACTTCGAGTTTCGCGGCAGCTACTACATCTATGGCGGAACCGGCGGTGGGCGCATTCCACCGCTCGTGCTCCGGTACCATCCGTCATACACGGGCCACGCCCTCGTTCGATCGGCCACCGACGACGTGGCCGCCACACGCGACCGGCTCGAAGCGCTGTGGTCCACCGAGCTGCAAACCGACCATCCCTTCGAGGCGCGCTTCTACAGCGACGTGATCCGGGCGCGACACGGCCCGGTGCAGGACCTGGCCACGGTGGTCGGGTTCATCGGGGGGCTCGCCGTACTCATCACCCTGCTTGGCCTGCTGAGCATGGCTGCTCACTACGTCCAGATCCGCACCCAAGAAGTCGGTATCCGGAAGGCCCTGGGCGCGACCGTATCGAGCTTGGTGGTGCTCCTCTCGCGCCATTTCCTCGTTCTGATCGGTGTGGCCGTCGGGGTAACGCTTCCGCTCGCATGGGTGCTGAATCAGCAGTGGCTCCAGTACTTGCCGGATCCGGTGTCCGTCGGATCCGGCGGACTCGCCGGCGCGCTGGGCGTCTTGCTTTTTCTCGCGCTCCTCACGATCGGCTCCCAGACGGTCCGCGCCGCTCGCATCGATCCCGCTCGAACGCTGCGAGACGAGTAATCAGCCCACATTCCATCACATATTGGGGGGACTGCGATGACACTGTTCTCGTCCTTGAAAACCGCCGTGCGCGCGATGCGCCGTCACGCGGGCTACACGGCCATCAACGTGGTCGGGCTGGCTGTGGGCATCACCGTGTGCTTGCTCATCACGCTCTACGTCCGGCATGAACTCAGCTACGACCGCTTTCACGACGATGCCGACCGCATCGTGCGCGTGGTGAGCGACTGGGGCGATTTTAGCGTGCCGGCCACAAGCTGGCCGGTCGTCAAGAGTCTGGAGGCGGATTATCCCGACATCCCTATAGCCCGGCTTCTCCAGACCGATGCGGTTATTGAATACGAAGATACGCAGTACGGTGGGGAGGACATCTTCATCACGAATCCCTCCTTCTTCGATGTATTCTCGTTTTCGCTCCGCCGAGGCGATCCTGAAACGGCATTGCGCCGGCCGTATACGGCCGTAATCACGCCGGCCCTTGCGCAAAAGTACTTTGACGGAGCGGATCCGATCGGGAAGACCGTAACTGTTGACAACCAGTATCAAGTGGAGATTACCGGCATCGCCGAGGCCGCTCCCACCGCCTCCCACATTCATTACAACATGCTAGTCTCGTGGGCTACGCTGAATGCAGCGTTCAACTATGAGGAGCAGTTCGAGGAAAGCTGGGGTGCAAACAGCATCTACACTTACCTTCTGCTTCCGGAGGGGGCGCCGCCCTCGATGATCGAGTCGCAGTTTCCGGACTTCATTGACCGTCATGCCGGTGAAGACTGGAACGGAGCCACGCTCTCACTGCAGCCGCTGACGTCGATTCATCTCCATTCGCATCACAACAGCGAGATCGAGCCGAACAGCACCGTCGCCGTCCTGTCCGTCTTTGGGCTCATTGCGGCCCTCGTGCTCGTCCTGGCTTGCGTCAACTTCATGAACCTGGCCACTGCTCGGGCCACAGAGCGCGCGACGGAGGTCGGGGTGCGAAAGACGGTTGGTGCTGCCCGTGGACAGCTCATCCGTCAGTTCTTCGCCGAGTCGATGCTGATGGCGGCCCTGGCGCTCGGTCTTGCCTTGGTGTTGGCGGTGGCGGCCCTGCCGGTCCTGCAGACGCTCACCGGCCTTTCTTTCACGGCCGGGGGGGTCCTCCGTCCGTCCACCCTTGCTGCATTGGTGGTTATCACCGGAGTTGCGGGCGGACTCGCCGGCAGCTATCCGGCGCTCTATCTCTCCCGCTTCCAGCCGACCCATGTGCTCCGCGGTCGGTTCCGGAGTGGAGGGGGCAATGCTAGGCTGCGCCAGGTGCTCGTCGTCTTCCAATTCGCTATCTCGGCGGTGCTGATCGTCGGAACCGGAGTGGCGTACCAGCAACTCGGCTATCTCCGGAGCGCCCCGCTCGGTTTCGATCAGGAGCAGGTTATATCTGTCCCGATGCAGAGTGGCAATTTAGTGAGACAGTACTCGACGTTCCGGTCCGAGTTGCTCCAGGCGCCGGAGGTGACGAATGTGTCGGTGGCCTCGACAGAGCTTCCGAGCGAACTGCCGGATGGAAACGGGTTTGGCTTTGCGGATGCTGGGCTGCCCCGCGATTCCCTGCGCGGCCTCCGGATGATTGGCGTCGGGCACGACTTCTTCGAAACCCTCGGCGTGGCGGTCGTGGCCGGCCGGACCTTCTCTCTCGACCGTCCTTCGGACTCGACGGCCTTCGTTATGAACGAGGAAGCCTTCCGGCTACTGGCACAGGATCTTCCGAAAGCGATCAACAGTCCGCAAGATGTCATTGGGCGCCGCATCAAGTCGTGGGGGGACTGGCCGTTTGGCGACGCCCCCCTCATCGGCGTCGTCGACAACTTTCACATGGCGACGCTGCATGAGGCCGTGGAGCCAATGATCTTTTTCATCCGGCCCGACATGTTCAACACGTACTACGTCCGCTTCAAGACGGCGTCGGTCCAAGAGGCAGTGGCCAGCTTGGAGGTGACGTGGCAACGGGTATTTCCGGACTGGCCGTTTGCCTACACGTTTGCTGATCAGTCTTTCGACGCGGCCTACCGCGCCGAACAGCGCCTCGGGCAGCTATTTGGCCTCTTTGCGGGAGTGGCCATCCTGATTGCGTGCCTAGGCCTTTTTGGTCTGGCCGCGTTTACGACTCAGCAGCGTACTAAAGAGATTGGCATCCGCAGGGCACTGGGGGCGACGGTCATGGGCGTCGTTGCATTGCTTACAAAAGATTTCGTCCGGCTGGTGGCTGTCGCCGTCGTGCTCGCCGCGCCGGTCGCCTATTTTGCCCTCGACCAGTGGCTGAAGACGTTCGCCCACCGCATTGACCTTGGCGCGAGTGTCTTCTTGATTGCGGGAAGCGGGGCGCTTCTCGTAGCTCTCCTTACGGTGAGCGTGCAGGCGCTTCGGGCCGCCCGCACCGATCCCGCTCGGGCGTTGCGCAGCGAATAGATCGTCAATCCCCCAATCGTCAATCCTCTAATCCGCCAGGGTCGCTGGGCGAGCGGCGATATTCGGCAGGGGTTGGTCGCCGGCCCCGCGTTCGGCGGCGGGGATGATGCCGTCGGTCAGCAGGTCCCACACGGCGCGTCGGTGGCCGCGGCCTTCGCGCGCCAGCGGATCGGACGTGACGGCGACGGTGAGCTCCAGGCACGGCACGACGAAGACGAACTGCCCGCCATAGCCCCAGCCGTAGAACATGCGATGGCCGCGCACCTCCCGGACGAACCAGCTGTACCCGTAGCCGGCACCGCTCCACCGGCTCCGCGCCCGCGGCTCCATCGAGGTGCGCACCCACCAGTCGGGAACGATCTGCTCGCCATTCCAGCGGCCGGCATTGCGATAGAGCTCGCCAAAGCGCAGCAGGCCGCGCGGCGAGATCCGCATGTTGTTGCCGCCCATGTAGATGCCTTGCGGGTCGGTCGTCCAGCGCGGCAGCGTAAAGCCCAGCGGTTCGGCGAGCTTCTCCCGCGCGTAAGCCCACGTGCTTCGGCCCGTCGCCTCGGTGAGCACGGCGGAGAGCAGGTGCGAGTTGCCCGTGCTGTAGGACCGCTCCGTGCCCGGCACCGACTGCATCGGCTGCGTGAGCGCATAGCGGACCCAGTTGCCGCTCGTCACCCAGCGGCCGTAGTTCGAACCCGACGTTCGTTCGAGCCCCGACTGCATGGACAGCAGGTGGCCGACGGTGATCTGCCGCCGCAACGAATCCGGGTCGGGGCCCAGGTACTCGTCGAAGAAGGGGGCGATCCGCTGGTCAGCGCCTTCCAGGTGCCCCTCCGCGATGGCAATGCCCATCAGCGCCGAGAGCACGCTCTTGGAGGCCGACTTGATATTGGCAGGCGTATCGAGCCCCGGGCCGCCGAAGTGCCACGCGGCCTGCGTCGAACCGTGACGGGCGACGAGCATGTTGTGCAGGGCGGGCAGCTCGGCCGCCCGCTCATACGTGCGCGCCATCCGCGTGCTGTCGAGGCCAGCCCGGTATGGCTGATAGCTTACCTCGACCGCGGCGGGGCGCGGCGCGTCCACCCAGTGGCAGCCCGCGCTCAGCAGGGCGAGCATGCCAGCGAGGAGCCCGGCGAAAAGCAGCGATCCGGTCGTGTGCGGCGTCGATAACGTGCGATTCATGGCGGAGCAGCGGGTGCAGTGGAAACCATCCATCCACACCGGACGAGGCGGTGCGGAGTTCCCTGCACACACCGCCTCAACCGTTACGGTTTGGACGGATCAAACATCAGCCGCCGCTCGGTTCGATGGGCGGCGCGCCGGCCGCTTCGAGGGCGCTTTCCAGCTCCGGCATGACGTTCTCCACCAGGTCGTCGAGCTGGCTCTGAATCGTGGCCAGTTCGCTGCGACCCACGGCGATCATCTCCCGGTGCATCTCCGTCGGGCCATACGTGGTGCGGAGCGCGCGGTAGCCGACGAACAGGCGCGAGCTCGGCGTCGGCGGATCCCGCTCGCCGATCTCGTCTTTGGCTTCGCTGCCCTCCATCGCTTCGCGCAGATCCAGGAGCTGCGTGCGCGCCTCGTGCAGCTGGGTCACCAGCTGCGGGGCCTCCTGCTCGGCACGGGCGAGGGCCGTCTGCATCGCGTGCACCTTGTCGAGCTGCCGCTCCAGCGTGTTGGACGTCGCCGACAGGTCTTGCTGGAGCGCCTCGACCTCCTCGCGGAACGCGGCGATCTCCTCGTGCGGTGCGCCGTCGAGGGTGCCCTCGCGCAGCGGGACGACCTCGAACGTGATCGGGTCAGACAGCGTGGTCATCGTGCCGTCCTCGATCTTGGTGAGCGTCGCCGTGTACGTGCCCGGCGTGGCCATAAAGCCATCGTCGTCCGGGGCGCCAAATTCTTCACTGCCCAGGTCCACCACGTCTTTGGAGGGGTATTCCAGATTCCAGTTGACGCGGTGGAAGCCCGCGCTCGTCGGGCCCGCCACGCGGTTCACGACGGTGCCGTTTTCGTCTTTCACGACGACCAGGACGACGGGCCCCTGCTCGCGCTGTTCGGCCTCCAGGGCGTCCCAGCCGGGGAAGGGCACGTCCTCGCCCGCATCCAGGGCCTGCTCGCGCTCGCGGCGCTCGGCCTCCTGCGTCTGGTAGCCCTCCTTGAGGTAGTACGTGAACACGGCGCCGAAGGGCGGATTCTCGGCCGTGTACATGTTGTCGCCCTGCGAGTCGGTCACGTCGCGGGGCACATACCAGTGCGCGTCGCGCGTGTCGAAGAGGTGCGCCTCCTGCTCCAGCAGCTCGGGCGTCACGGAGCGGAGCGGCGTGTAGTCGTCCAGGATGAAGATGCCGCGCCCGAACGAGCCGCCCACCACGTCGTCGTGGCGGCGCTGGATGGTGATGTCGCGGAAGGAGATCGTCGGTGCGCCGCCTTCGAGCTGGACCCACTCACTGCCGCCGTCGACGGTGAAGAAGATGCCGAACTCGGTGGCGGCGAACAGCAGGTTCTCGTTCACGTCGTCCTGCACGAGGCGCCACACGAGGTGGCGGTCCGGCAGGTCGCCCGCGATGGAGGTCCAGGACTGCCCGCGGTCCGTGCTCTTGATCAGGTACGGGCTGAAGTCGCCGTTCTTGTGGTCGTCGAGCGCGACGTACACCGTGTTCGGGTCGAAGAGGTCGGCCTTGATGTCGTTGACGAACGCCATGGCCGGTACGCCGTCGATGTCGCCCACCTCGATGCGGCGCCAGGTGTCGCCGCCGTTCTCGGTTACCTGCAGCAGGCCATCATCCGTACCGGCGTAGATGAGCCCTTCTTCGAGGGGCGACTCGGCGAGGGACGTGATCGTGTTGTAGTTGGACATCGCATTGACGTCCCACGGGTTGTCCCAGCTTTTTTGCTTGCCCCTGATGTCGAGTGTGAGGCGTTCCTGGTCGCGCGTCAGGTCGTCCGAGATGGGGGTCCAGCTGTCGCCGCGGTTGTCGGTGCGCCACACGCGCTGGGAGGCAAAGTAGATGCGCGACGGGCTGTGCGGGCTGATTTCGATGGGGGCGTCCCAGTTGTAGCGCTCGTAGTCCTCGCCCTCGCCGGCCTGCGGCTGGATGAACACCTGCTCGCCGGAGGCGCGGTCGACGCGGTGCAGGCCGCCCTGCTGCGTCTCGGCGTAGATGATGTCCGTATACTCGGGGTCGGTGGCCGAGTCGTGGCCGTCGGCAAAGAGCGTTTTGAACCAGTCGGCGTTGCGGATGCCGTGCTCCATGTCGGTGCGCGAGGGGCCGCCGTTCGAGCCGTTGTCCTGCGTCCCGCCGAACACGTTGTAGAACGGCCGCGCGTCGTCCACCGAGATCTTGTAGTATTGCATGATGGGCAGGTTGCTGATGAACCGCCAGCTCTCGGTGAGGTCGTACGTCTCGTACAGGCCGCCGTCGTTGCCGAACAGGATGTAATTCGGATCGTCCTCGCGGAAGGCGATCGCGTGGTCGTCCACGTGCTTCGTGTCCACGTCGATGGTGTTGAACGTCGCGCCGTGGTCGTCCGAGAAGAGCGTGTAGTTGCTCACGAGGTACAGATGCCCGTGGTGGTGCGGCGAGGCGTAGAGCTCCTGGTAGTAGTGGGGCCCTGTGCCGCCCGAGACGGCGTCCGACATCTTCGTCCACGACTCGCCGCGGTCGCCCGACATGAACAGGCCGCCCGTGCGCCGGTCCAGCTCGATGGCGGCGTATACGGTGTCGGGCCGTTGCGGCGAGATGGCCAGGCCGATCTTGCCGAGGTTCGAACTCGGGATGCCGGTCGTGAGCTCTTTCCAGGTCTCTCCGCCGTCGGTGCTCTTGTGGAGGCCCGAGCCGGGGCCGCCGCCCATGTAGGCCGCCACGGTGCGGTGCCGGTCCCACGTGGCCGCGTACAGCACGTCGGGGTCGCGCGGGTCTATCACGATGTCGGTGACACCGGTCCATTCGTCGTCGCCGAGCGTCTTAGTCCACGTCTCGCCGCCGTCGGTCGTCTTGTAGAGGCCGCGCTCGCCGCCGGGCGTCCACAGCGGGCCCTGCGCCGAGACCCAGACGACGTCCGAGTTTTCGGGGTGGACGATCATCGTGGAGATGTGCTCGGAGTTTTCGAGTCCCATGTTCGTCCACGTTTCCCCACCGTCCGTGCTCTTGTAGACGCCGTCGCCGTAGCCCACGTGGCGGCCGCCGACGTTCTCGCCGGTGCCGACCCACACGATGTTGGGCTGGCTCGGGTCGATGGCCACCGAGCCGATGGAGTAGGAGGGCTGGTCGTCGAAGATGGGCGTCCAGGTGGTGCCGGAGTTGGTCGTTTTCCACACGCCGCCCGAACCGACGCCCACGTACCAGACGTGCTCGTTGTCGGGGTGGAAGTCGATGTCCGCGATGCGGCCGCCGTTGATGGCCGGGCCGATGTTGCGCAGCTCAAGGGCGTCGTAATTCGTTTCGGCGACGATCGAGCCGTCGTCCTGCGCCTGCAGGGGCAGGATGGCGATGAGGAGGAGGACGGTGGTGGTCAGGAAGAGGCGGAGGCCGGTAGTCATGGGAGAGCGAGACGCGTTGCGCTGAATGAATTGACGGTCCCTTCAAGCTACTGCGTCGACGCCTGAAGGGCAAGCAGCGTACGCCGATGCCGACGCCGCCGCGCGGCGCCATTGTTACAGGTGTGCGGAAGCGCACAACGGGTGCGCGGCACCGCGCATCGAAGCGCGCGCTCCGGGCCCGGGGTGCCGTTGAGCGGCGCTCCGGCGGGTGCAACCGATTTGGCACTGATCCTGTCCCCTGTAAATGAGTGAAGACAAAATGTGCTTGTTCGCGTTCTCCCTTACTATCCATACCGATTGCCATGACGTACCTTGCTTCCTGCTTCGATACAGACGCACGCTCTGTCTCATCCTTGCTCCGCACCTTGACTGCTGTGGTGAGCGTCGCGCTCCTGATGGGCCTGGCCGCTCCGGCCGCGCAGGCGCAGTCCACCACGCCGTCGTCCGACGACATGCCGCGGTGGTCCAACACCTTCGAACAGCAGGTCGAGCGGCTGCTCGATGCATCGGCAACCGAGGAGATGCAGGCGCGCGGGATGCAGCTCGTCATCGAGTTTTCGGATCAGTACGGATCCACCTTCAACTTCAGCACGGTCCGGCCGGAGCTCTATGATATCTTGTTCAACTACACCAATTCGGATGACCTGCGCATCCTCGCCCTGTCGGCGCTGAACGCGACCGGCGCAGTGGCCAACAGCCAAACGCTCGCCCAGTCGATCGAAGACGAACCCTCCGAGCGCGTGGAGCGGCACCTGAAGATCGCGCTCGAAGAGAAGTAGCGATCGGCGGAGCCGACTGGTGGTGGCCGCACGGCGCCCGGACGGTCCGCGTCCGGGCGTTGCGCATTTCACGGGCGCTCCATCCGGGGCGGCGGGGGGCGGGAACCAACTTTGCGCCATCGAACGTGTAACATGCTCCCTGCATCCCCGCACGTCGGATTAACAGCGTACGCATCATGCCCGGCACGCCCGTCAACAAGAGCGACGACAACGAGCGCAACCTCAACTTCTGGGAGCGCCTCTATTTCCCCGAGCTGTTCAAAGGGCTCGGCTACTCCTTCGGCCGCATGCGTGAGGAATATTACACGCAGGAATACCCGGAGGAGCAATGGTACCCGCCCGACAGCTACCGGGGGCGCCCCGTGCTCGTGGAGGAAGACGGCCGGCCGCGCTGCGTCTCCTGCAACCTGTGCGCGCTGGCCTGCCCGCCCATGGCCATCTCGATGCAGTCGAAGGAGGTCGGCAATGTGAAGGAGCGCGAGCCCGACTGGTTCGAGATCAACATGCTCCGCTGCATCTACTGCGGCTTCTGCGAGGAGGTCTGCCCCGAGGAGGCCATCGTGATGTCGAAAGAGTACGACCTCACCTTCCAGAGCCGCGACGAAGCCGTCTTCGGGCTGGAGCGCCTGCTGCAGCCCAAGGAGCAGCTGCAGGATCGGCTGGAGTACCTCGACCAGTACAAGGACCCGCAGTTCGGCCAGCAGTGGGACTTCCAGCACGACAACAACCTGCACAGCGTCAAGGATCAGCGCTTCCTCGATTGGCTGGCCGACGAGGGCATGGACGACCTGGAGAGCACCCACCTGCGCGACGACGCCATGGCCACCGGCGGCACGCAAGACTGGGGCGCCGACCGCAACGAGCCCGCGCCGTCGCATCACGCCGCTGAATAGCGGTCGCGCGGTTGGGAGTGTGTGAGTAAAGGAGACGGCGAGCCGATGAGGCGACGAGACGGAGAAACGACAAAACGAAGCGATGAAAACTGATCGTCGTTTCCCCGATTCATCGACTCACGGATCTTTTCTCTCCTCTTCCAAACCCTCCGCCCGCTCAACCTCCCCC
>JAAAPH010000155.1 GCA_009908415.1 Bacteroidota bacterium | reverse complement strand
CTACGTTGTATGATGCCAGCCCATCAGTGTCTCAACCAGTTGAACGATGGCGCATCCCTCCTCGCACTGCAGGTACGGGGCTTCCTGCGCTCGCAGGCCCGACACTCTCATGTCGTGAAGATGTGCTGCCTACGCGCCCTCCCCGTTCGCCAGCCGAGCGGGCAGCTTCTTCGATGGGCGCTCTCCGGCGTAGCGTTCAATCAGGGATCAACAACCCCGTCGGTGGGCCACCATCCTGCGACCGCCCGTGCTCAGTCCAGATGAACCGCCCGTCCCGTCTCGGCCGACCGGTAGATCGCCTCGACGAGGGCCACGGCCTTCCGGGCCGCGTGCCCGTCTAGGCCGAAGCGGTGCGTGCCCTCAATGCCGTCGAGAAAGGCCTTGATGTTGCGGGCGTGCCCCTCGTAGTCGATGGCCATCGGATCGGAGGCGCCGCTGGCGCCGCGTTGCGCCCCGAACCGCTGCCGCACCGTGTCGTCTTCGGGCCGCGGCTCCCGAAACTGCCACTGCACGATTTCTTCTTCGAGCAGCTCGATCGTCCCATCGCGCCCGGCCACCCGCAGGCGCTGCTGACTCCCCGGATACAGCGCCGTGGATCCGAGCACGTGCCCCAGCGCCCCGTTACGCCACCGAAGCACAGCCACCGCTGTGTCCTCGCCCTCCATATGCGCCGGGTCGTGGCCCCGCACGTCGGTGAAGGCATACACCTCGGCGACCGGATGCTCATGCGGCCCGAGATCCATGGTCCCCGCCACCATCCACTGCAGGGCATCGAGGGCGTGAATGGACTGGTTGATGAGCGCCCCGCCGCCATCAAGCGCTTGGGTTCCCTTCCACGTTCCGTCGTAGTAGGCGTCGTCTCGCCACCAGGGCACGGACGCCGTGGCCGCCGCGAGGTCGCCCAGCCGTCCCTCCGAGACGGCCTCCCGCATCACGCGCATCACGTCACTGAACCGCTGTTGGAAGATGCCGCCCAGTCGTATGCCGTGCACATCGGCCACGGCGATCATGCGGTCGACGCGGTCGGTGGTGATTTCCAGCGGTTTCTCGCAGAGCACGTGGATGCCCCGTTGGGCAGCCGCTTCGGTGGGCGATAGATGCGCGCCGCTCGGCGTGGCGACGATCACCACGTCGGGGGCGGCCTCGTCGAGCAGTGCCTCGTACGCGGGATACCACGTGCAGCCGTGCCGCTCGGCGAACGCACGCCCCGGCGCCTCAGAGCGGCGACAGGCCGCCACGAGCGTTGCGTCTTCGATATGGGCAATCGCCTCGGCATGGAGATCGGCCACGGCGCCCGCGCCGATGATGCCAATCCGGTAGGGTGCGGTCATGAACACGTCGGGATGATCCAGATGACGGTGCTGATCGAGCGCATCGAGGCCCGCTCCTGCACGATACGGCGTGTGGGATTTCAGGCCTCGGGGATATGCCTCGGGACGGGTATGATCCCACAATCGACGACCAGTTTCAAGCCTGCGCAGCCGGGAACGCGCAGCCCGCCCTCCGGCGTATACGCGACTGGTAGGGCCGTTTGCCGTTGGGTTGTCTCGTGCCCGCCGCGCTCGACGTATCATGCCCGCCTCCTTCACACCCTCGACGCGCTACCATGTACTCCTCGAAACGGTCCCCCTCTGGGTTTTTCTGCCCCGCTGCCCCCCCTCAGTCCCCGGCCCCCACGAATCCGCCGCTGCAAGGGCAGCGTGAAGCGTGGGGAGCAGCCTCCCTTCCAGCCCGTGCACCGGGCGTCGCCATCCCGGGGCTGAGACGGCTGGCACGCTGGCTGGTCGTGCTGCTGATCCTCACATCCGCCGGCCCGGCCCGAGCCCAAGACACCGCGTACTTCACGGACGTTACGGCCACGCATGTGCCGGCCGATGCGGCGGCCCACATCTTGGACATCGACCTGGGCGATGTTGACGGCGATGGCGACCTCGACGCGGTCTGTGCTCTGGAGTACGATGCCAACCGCCTTTACGTGAACGACGGCAATGGGCGGTTTACGTGGCGGCGAGACGTATTCGCACCGGGCGAGCACGACACCGAAGAGGTGGAGCTGGGCGACGTCGACCGGGATGGTCACCTCGACGTCGTCTTCATCGCGGAAGATGACGGGCGCCACGAGTTTTATCTGGGCAACGGGGATGGCACGTTTCGAAACGTGAGCGACCGGCTCCCGGCACGCACCGTAGCCAACGACGTGGAGATCGCGGACGTCAACGGCGACGACTACCTTGATCTCGTGGTGAGCAACACCGGATCGGGAGCGGCCGCTAACGACGACTCGCTGCCGGAATGGGAAACGGTCCAGCAGAATTTTCTCTGGCTGGGCGACCCGGACCGGCCCGGGTATTTCATTGACGCCAGCGACAACCACCTTCCGGCAGTCTCAGATGCGACGCAAGACACCAAACTCGGCGACCTCGACGGGGACGGCGACCTGGATATGGTCATTGGTAATGAGGTCCCACCGAACCGGCTTCTGATTAACACCGGCGACGGCACATTTACCGACCGCTCAGACCGCCTCGACCTGTCCGTGCCGCTGGAAACCCGTGAGGTCCTACTCTTCGACGCCGACGGCGATGGCGATCTCGATGTCTTCTTCGCCAACCTGACGAGCAACAACGGCCCGTGGCGCAAAAACCCCCAGGCGCGCCTCCTCATAAACGATGGTACGGGCCACTTTACGGATGAAACAGCGACGCGGCTGCCGACCAACGTATTCTCGTCGTACGATGCCGGCCATCTCGACGTTGACGCGGACGGCGACCAGGATCTGCTGCTTTGCGCGGTGCAAATTCCCGGCTTCCATCCGCTGCAGGTCCGCGCGTACCGCAACGATGGCACGGGGCAGTTCACCGACGTCACGGGCGCGGTCATCCCACAAGCAACCCGGGGACGCGGGTGGGACATCGCCTCGGGCGATCTCAACGGCGACGGTGCCCTCGATGTGTTTATCGGTGGATGGGGGACGCAGGTGCGCTTGCTCCTTGGCCGCATCCCGCAGACCCCGTAGCCCGAGCCGCCCTCGACGGAGGCCCGTCGTTCCCTTCTGCTCCCCGCCCCTCGCTCGGTACGCCGCCCAAAGCCGGGTAGTCGTTCGCCCCCGCCCAGCTTCGCGTCTGGGCGGCCGCGCCGGCCCCCGGCAACCCGCGTAAGCGCCACCCTCCTGCGGTCTATGCGCTTTCGGCGGGGCCGGCCTCATCCATTTCTCCCCTAGCGGCGCGCCCTCCCGGATCAAAACGGCCGAGCGAAAAACGGCACCTGGAGGGCAGATAACACGGAAGTCCGCCTCCCATCTATTTCCGGAATACGTGAACGCCTTCGGAGACGGGGGCCAAACAAAGTAGGCACGCGGCGACGTGCCTGCTTCACTGGAGCGAGGTTTACTACACACATTGGAGCGAGGCTACATCATGTTTACTACTGTCTTTAACGAGAACGCCCTGCAGCGCTTTTTTCGGTCCCAGCCCACCAGCGACGCCCGCATCTGCGTGGTCGGCATCGGCGGTGGGGGCGGCAACGCCATCAACAACATGGTTCGCAAGGGCATCACCGGTGTCGACTTTATTGCGGTCAACACCGACTCGCAAGTCCTGGCCAGCAATAAAGCCGGCCGCCGCATTCAAGCCGGCAAAGAGGCGACCGGCGGACTTGGAGCCGGCGCGCGCCCCGAAGTCGGCGCGGAAGCTGTGGAGGAAAGCCACGAGGAAATCAAACGCGCGCTGGAGCCATACGACATGGCCTTTGTGACGGCCGGCATGGGCGGCGGAACCGGCACCGGCGGTGCGCCCGTCGTGGCCTCTATGGCCCGCGAGATGGGCATCCTAACCGTCGGCATCGTGACGCGGCCCTTTGCCTGCGAGAGCCCCCACCGCATGCGGGCCGCCGAAGAGGGCATCGCGGAGCTGCGCGATCACGTCGACACACTGCTGGTTATCCCGAACGAGCGCCTGCTGGATCTGGCCAGCGAGCGCACCAGCCTGGTGGAGGCGTTCCGCATGGCCGACGAGGTGCTCTACGACGCCACCCGGGGCATCAGTGACCTGATCACGCGGGAAGGACTGGTCAACCTCGACTTCGCCGATGTGGAGACCACCATGAAGGACGGCGGCACCGCGCTGCTGGGTATGTCGTCGGAGCTGACCCTGCGGCAGCACGACGGCCCCCGCGTGCGCGGCGGCTCCCCGCACAACGACGTTCAGGGGCACACCCCGTCCGATACCAGCCGAAGCCGCGCCGAGAAAGCCGCGATCGAGGCCATTTCGAGCCCGCTGTTCGATGGGCGTTCGATTCGAGGTGCCGATAAGGTCGTGGTCAACGTAACCGGCGGCCCCTCGCTGAGCCTTCGGGAAGCGATGGCAGCCACTGAAGTCATTCAGGATGAGGCCGGCGACGCCTGCGAGGTCATCTTCGGCGCCGTGATCGATGAGGAAATGGAAGGCCGCTTTCAGGTGACGGTCATCGCGACGGGCCTTGACGAGCAGCCTGGCGGCGCGAAGCCTTCCGACAAGCGGGCTGTGCGCATCTCGGCCGATGAGCTCAAGGATCGGAAGACGGCCGCGTCCGGCGACGGCGCATCGGGCGATGGGACCTCGGAGCCGGCCGTGCTCCGCGAAACGCAGGCCTAAGATCCGGCACGAGGTGCCTTGGGTGCCATGAGGCGCTGCGGCACTTCGCGCTACGGGACCTCGCGCCCGCAAGCCAAGACGGGGCGGCCCGTGCGGCCTACGCCGCAGGGTCGTCCCCGGCTTGCGTTTTTCTCGCAACTCGCGGCTGATCGTGCTCTTCGACCGGGCCCGATCCATCCCTTCGCGAGACGGGCCTCTCCACAGCGCACATCAGACCCAACGTTAACTGACCGCCCAACGTCATGCACACACGCCGATCCTGTTCCCAATCCGAAGCGAGCGAACCGGGTGCGGGCCGTTCTCCGGCCAGCCCTCCCGCTGCTGATTCGACTGCTGAACATGCGGGCCGCAGCACACCCGCGCTCATCCATTTCGAAGGCGACTGGCCCTACCGGGAGCATCTGTGGCTGCGACAGCGCGTGCAGGAGGTCGATCGCACGCTCCGGTCGGTACGCAGCGCGCGCTCCAGCGGGCGGACGCCCCCCGGTTTGCTTTACGACGCACGCTGGCTCGCCCAGCGGAGCAGTGCCCCCGACGGCACCGTTCGGTACACGCTCCATTGTCAAGGCACCAGCCACGTGCTGGTCGGCGAAAGCCTGGGCCGCATCGACGAGCAGCTTAGTCGATTGCCTGTCCTGGAGCAGTAGTCCGACTCCCCCAGGATTCCGTCCGCCGATCTCGCTGCTCAGTTCTGGAAAGCACACGCCGCGTCAAGGCGAGCGCCGGCGCCGCGTCGAAAGGCGCGTCCTGATCCGGCGCAAGAGCTACCGGTCGGCCCGTCGCTCTGACCGCCGTTTCACCTTTTCCGGGGTGTATGCCCGTTCGCTTCGCTACACCCGGAGCGCCCCTGCGTCATGGAGGCAAGCGGGTTCTTCCACGCTCACGGCTCATAGTAGTCCGCGAGAATATCGGTCTCGGTGTCATAGATACTGCTTCCCGAGTCCGGTCCCCACGGAGCCGTCGACACCGCATCGGCCACGGCGTTGACGCTGAGGACCATGCCGGGATCGGCCTTCGTGCCGCCCACGAGCCACATGCCGAGCCGCTTCCCGCCGCGTGCGCCGTGCACGCTGGCGGCGAAGTAGTACGATTGCTCCTCGCGCCACGACCCTAACACATGCGCGTCACGGATCCGGAGGCCGCCGTGGAGGAACCGCGTAACGTGCCGGATTTGCTGTTGGCTGGCCGGCTCGACTTGAGAAAACCGGTTGGAGGTCGGTCGGCTCGACGGCGCAGGGTCTGTTTGTATCACCACGGTATCTCCGGATTGTTGTGCCGCAAACCACACGGTGAGAGCAGCAGCAAGTACGAGGCCTATCAAGAGCCGGCGTTTCGTTTTGGGATTCATGACTCGTCTAGTGCCTCCCTGCGTCGAGTTTGGGGTCTAATGACGCCAGTTGCCCACGGACGGGTTCCAACGAGCAGCCAGCGTGCACGGCCCGAGTGTTACTGAACGCCCCACTCCGCGCGCAGCTCGTCGATGCGGTCGCCATAGAGCCGTTTCATGCGCTGCTCGTAGTACGCGGCCACGTCGGGGTCTTCCGGCGTGCGGCCCTGATCGTTCGTACGGCGGATCCACCGGTCGAGCTCGACGCGGAGCTGACGCGTGATCGCCCGGTAGGCCGACGAGTCGGCTCGGTTGACCGTCTCATACGGATCCTTCTTCAGGTCGTAGAGCTCCTCGCGCGGCCGGGTCTCTTGCATGAAAGACGCTTGCGCCGGCGTCAAGGCCCCCTCCGCGTGGAGCGTGCGTAGCACCCACACCGTCGGATAGGTCGCCTCCTTGTACCGGTTGCGCTGCATGTAGGGTCGTTCCGGGTAGTCATTGCGGATGTAACGGAACCGGCGTGTGCGCACCGTCCGCATCCGGTCGACCGTCTCGTCGCCCCGGTCACGCCCGCCGAAGACGTACTGGCGTGGAGGGTCCGCATCCGCCCCGAGAAAGACCCGCCCCTGCATCGCCTCTGGCCGGGGCACGCCCGCCACGGCCAGCGTGGTGGCCGCCAGATCGATCGCGCTGACGAGCCGGTCGCTCGTAGTGCCAGCCGCATAGCCATCGGGCGGAGCGTGCCCCTCCGGCCATCGCACGATGAGCGGCACGCGCAGGCCGCTGTCATAGGGCCACTGCTTCCCGCGCACCATCGCCCGCCCGTGGTCGGCGAAAAACATCACGACCGTGTCGTCGGCAAGCCCCGCGGCGTCGAGCAGATCCAGCACGGTGCCTACCTTCCGGTCGAGCGCCATCACCGTATTCAGGTATTCAGCCCACTCGCGGCGCACGACGGGGTGGTCCGGATAATACGGCGGGAGGGTGACCTCGCTCGGGTCGGCCGGCTCCGCGACGGACGCCTGCGCCGCCTGCCACGCGCCCCCGCGATGCGTCTCGGAGAAGTTGACCTGCCCGTAAAACGGCTGATGCGCCGTCAACACCGACCAGCGCTCCGTGTCGAAGGGCGCGCCGTCATAAGAGAAATTCCAGTCCGTTTTGCCGGATCCTTCGAGGGCGAGCGAGTCGGGAAAGCGGGTGATGTTGCCGGTGACGTAGCCGGCATGACGCAGCCAGTCGCTCACGATACGCACGCTGTCGGGGAGCGGAAACGGGTACGGCGATGGGTCATCGGGCCGGTGAGAGCGGTGCTGATGCGCGCCGATCGTCGTCTGGTACATCCCCGTGTTGAAGGCGGACCGGCTCGGCGAGCAGACTGGGCTGGTCGTGAACGCGTGCGTGTAGAGCATGCCCTCCCGAGCGAGCCGGTCCAGGTTCGGCGTGCGGACGCCCGCGGCGAGTTCGTTGCCGATCGCGCGATAGGCGCCCAGCTCGGGCCCCATGTCCTCAGCGACAATCCACAATACGTTGGGCCGCTCTAGGTCGGGGGTGTCGAGGCTCTGTGCGACGCCTCGTTGACCGGTGCTTGCTCCTGCCCCGGCTAGCAAAAGAAGAACGATGATAAACCTCGAACAGTGGTGTGGTGTCATGAGTCATCAGGTCGCGGTGGAAGAAGAGCGCAATGCAGGCTGGAGTTATCCCGATGGAGCCATCGGGGCCAACGGGTTGGATTTACGGCCGCACGATGGTGCCGTCCTTACGACGGATCTGGGTCCAATCGTAGTTATGGCGCTCCGGCAGCGGATACTTCGCGGCGAGCTCCTCATCTACATCGACGCCCAGCCCCGGCGCTTCGTTGATGTGGATGTAGCCGTCCTCGACGGTCGGACTGCCCGGGAAGATCTCGCGCAGCTCATCCGAGATGCGGGGCGCCTCTTGGATACCGAAGTTCCAGATGGCCAGGTCGATGTGCGCATTGGCCGCGTGCCCGACCGGCGCCACGTCGCCCGGCCCATGCCACGCCGTCTTCACGTTGAACCACTCGCCCAGCCGCGCGACCTTCATCGCCGGCGTGATGCCCCCGATCTGCGAGATGTGAATGCGAATGAAGTCGAACCATCGGTTGACCATCGGATCCACCCACTCGTGCGGGTTATTGTACAGCTCGCCCATGGCAATCGGCACGTGCGTCTGCTCGCGGATCATCTCAAACCACCGGTTGTTCTCCGGCGAAACCGGATCCTCGATGAAGAACGGGTCGTACTGCTCAAGCTCCTTGAGCAGCTCCAGTGCGTCCATCGGCTCGACGCGCTCATGGATGTCGTGGAGCAACTCGATGTCGTCGCCGACGACCTCTCGAACGCGGGCAAACATCTCGGGCACGCCGTCGAGGTACGGGTCTGGATCCATGAAGTTATCCGCCTCGCGACCAAACCCGGCATCCTTGAAATCGGCTTCCTGCGACCGATTGACGGCCCCATACCCACCCAGCTGAATGCGGACGTGTTCGAAGCCTTCCTCAACCAGCCGCAGGGCATCCTCGGCGGCCGCCTCGGGCGTGGCACCGCCGGCGTGCGAGTAGCCCGGCACGGCGAACCGGCTCTTGCCGCCGAGCAGTTCGTACACCGGCATCCCCGCGCGCTTGCCTTTGATGTCCCAAAGTGCCTGATCGAGGCCGCTCAGCGCGTTGTTCAGCACGGGTCCGTTGCGCCAGTACGAGCTCTGGTACGCGCTCTGCCACATGTCCTCGATGTGCCCCGCCTTGCGTCCCCGGGCGAAGTCGTCCAGATATTCATCGACGGCCGCGACGACCGCGTGGGCGCGCTGGCGGAAGGTGGCATCGCCCACCCCGTATAGCCCCGGCTCGTCGGTTTCCACCTTGACCACGACGAGTTCAATCCCGCCGACGTAGACGGGGATGGCTTTCACGTTCGTGATGGTGACCGGTGGCAGGCCCCGAGTCGCTTGGGCGTAGGTACGCGCCGGGGCTTGCGCTTCGGGAGCCGGTGCGGGGTCGGCCTCCTTGCCGCGGGTGGCGCCCAGCGCCCCCGCCCCGAGTAGGCCTAGCCCGGCCGCGCCCAGTCCTTTCAACGCTGTGCGGCGGCCGACGCCATTGGGCTTCGAGGAGTGCGTGTCGTTGCGGTGCGTACGGTCGGAGTGCTGATCAGTATGGTTCGGCATGGGCAATCAGGGTTTTGTTCATGAGTAGCGTACGCGCTTCCGGACGGTGCCTTCATCCGGTGCGCATAAACTACCACGTTTCTGTCCGCTTTATCTACCCCACCAAGCTGGCGCGTGCCAGAGCCTCCACCGCGTGCGCCGCCCCGCATTGCGCGTCGGCCCGCTCGTTCGCACCTCGCCCCTAGTCCTGGCTACGGTACAGCGGCAGGAAGGAGCGGCCGCTTTGCGGCTGACGGGAGTTAGAACATGTTTTAATGCATGCCTTCGGGTGGCGCCGATGGGATCCAAACGCCCCACAAGGATTCGCTCTCACTTACCCATCTATTCTTATACCCTCAAATACACCTCAACTGCACCCTAAGTGGAACCTATTATCTTGATTCATAAAGGTTAAGTCAGGGAAGTTGTGTAAAGAGTTGAGCGTGGCCCGGCTCGAATAGAACGAATAGAAAAGGGCCACTGCCGCCTGTTAGGTTGGTTTGACTCACCATAA